>CBFCZA010000166.1:0-6683 GCA_965602285.1 uncultured Curvivirga sp.
CTCATAAACCCGAAGTTTCCTCCCTCTTTGTGGGACTTTGAACATGCACGGACAATTGATGGCAGTAAGTATCCTTATTTCCCCCTTTCTTTGTCAGTATTAGCTTCTTTGACACCGAAAGATTATGAAGTAACAATTGTCGATGAAAATACGGATGAAATACCAACTGATCTTGAACCAGATATTGTGGGTATCACAGGCTTTTCAATTCAAATTGAAAGAGCCATTGAAATCGCAGAAATATTTTCAGTGAAAGGAGCCAAGATTGTTTTTGGGGGACCTATGGTGGAAGAAACAGTTGAGAGCCGCCTTCTGAATGTTGGGGAGCATATTTTTTATGGTGAAGCAGAAGAAACTTGGCCACAATTTTTTGACGATTTAAAGGCAGGACAAGCACAGAAGAGATATAAACCTTTAAAATTCGCTCATATGCCAAATCAACCTACACCTGATTTTGGATTATTGGATGTACATAAATACTCTACCGCGATTATAGAAACTTCGCGCGGTTGTCCTTATACATGTGAATTTTGTGAAATTCCAATAAAAATGGGACGTAAAAGCCGACGGAAAGATACTGTACAAATCATGAAAGAAATTGAAGCATTATATCGTTTAGGTGTTGATTCAATTTTTATTATTGATGACAATTTTGTAGGGAAAATTCCTGCAGCAAAAGAAATACTTGATGAGATCAAGAAGTTTGGTCTACGAACAGGTTTCGCAATTTCGTTTAGCTGTCAGGTTACTTTAAACGTCTCAAAAGATACAGAATTATTGGAAGCATTAAGGGATGCCAATTTTAGGCGTGTCTTCATTGGTATAGAAACGCCTCGCGCTTCTGCTTTGAAAGATATGGGGAAAACACAAAATTTAACGAATATTGAAACTAGCGTTCATGAATTTTTGAAGCATGATATCCTTGTATGGTCAGGGATAATTGTTGGATTGGATGATGATGATCCAGATATTTTTAGAGAACAAGAAGCCCTTATTAATGATTCATCTATCCCCATTGCAATGATTGGAATATTACAGGCTATTCCAAGTACTCCTCTTTATGATCGATTAAAAAAAGAAGGTCGCCTAAAGAATACAGAAATCGGTGGTATACGTGGGGCTGCGGAAAGTATGCTTTATACGAACGTGTTACCTAAATTAGATAGTAAGCTGTCCAGTGACCAATTGATTTCTGGTTATAAATGGCTCGTTGAAGAAGTCTATAAACCAGAGAAATTTAAAAAAAGGTTACTTGCTTCTTTAAAATTGGGAAGAAAACTAGCACCTAAATCAGAACGAAAAATAGGGATGAAAGAATAAAAAATTGTTTATCGAACCATTCTTTATTTCATGTTTAAAAGTGGTTCTAAAAATCGAATTTTATTTTTACAGGTTTTTTTCTATTCCCTTTTCAATAACCCAGGTGCACTTGAGCAAGTTTTTGTACATTTAATCTCTTTTAAGCATATCCAAAGTTTTTATCATGATATCATAAAATCAAATTATAATGAGAGCGTTACGACCAATTAGGCAAAGGCTCATTTAAATGTCGAGCACCATAGTCAACAAGATAGGATGTATTAGTTATGGCCAATAAAATTGAAAAAATGTTGGTTTTTAAATGGTTGTTCCTGTCGTGGGCATTCTATGGAATGGGTACATCGCCACTATTAGCTGGTATGGTTAATAACGAAAACGGCGTTGCTGTCATTATTGGCAATAAGAATTACGAAGGGCGTATTCCTGCTGTTTCTTTTGCACATCGAGATGCGAATGCCATCAAACGCTATGTTATCGATATCTTGGGTTATAATGAAGAAAACATCATTGTCTTACGAGATGCTACACAAGCGAAACTTGAAGGTGCTTTTGGGAATGAAAGATCTTTTAAAGGAAAAATCTGGCAATTTATTGACCCTGCTGGGACGTCAGATGTAACTGTTTTTTATTCAGGTCATGGTGTCCCCGGTCAACAAGATAAGCGTGGTTATTTATTACCTGTAGATGCCGATCCAGAGACAGCAGAAATCAACGGGTACCCGATAGATATTCTGTATAGTAATTTAGGGAAACTCAAAACACGTTCAGTGACTATTATGTTGGATGCGTGCTTCTCTGGTGATAGTGGAGGGGGCATGCTTATTCGGTCTGCTTCTCCATTGTTTGTAAGCTCTTCTTTGCCAGGCGCTAGTAAAGGCATGACCGTATTGACGGCTGCAAGTGGTAACCAGTTGGCCAGCTGGGATGAAAAAAATCGTCATGGATTATTCACCCACCATCTACTTGATGCCCTTTATGGTGAAGGGGATATAAACCGTGATGGTCATGTGACAGCAGGAGAAGTGAAGCTATATCTAGATGATAAAATGACACATGCTGCTCGTAAAATTTTTAGACGCAAGCAAGATGCAAGCTTCAGTGGTAACGGTGATAAAGTTTTATCATATTCTATCGATGGAAAATTTCCCGAAAGATCTATGAAATCAAGCATTCCTACCGTAGAAGTTAAAAAAGACAGTAATGTTGAGTTTGCAAAGGCAAAACGTTTTCAAAATGTACATGCTTCTCCTTCAGGTGCTGCTGCTGTTGTTATTCAGATCAAAACAGGAGCTTTGTATGAGGTCAAAAATTCTAGTAGTTCTAAAGGAAAAAAATGGTATGAAATCATTTTACCGGATGGATCTACAGGTTGGGTTTATGGATCTTTCGTCGACATTGTTTTAAAATTGAATTGAAAATTAGTAATATCTTAATTGAATGGTTTTCTTAAAGATTGCTTGAGGGGGCTTTACTCAAAAGCTACATTTAGGAAATACTATTTAATTAGGAGTGATCTCATATGTCCACTAAAGGCCAAAAAATTGAACTTGATTTAAACTTTGCCCAAGAAATATGTGAAAGTGTCTCGGAGCATGCTGGTTATGGCCTTGTCATTGCCCTTGATGGTGGGATCATTAAAGCAGCTTCCGTAAGAAGCAGAATTGGTGATATTCATGACGGTGCGGCTAAAATTATGCGGCGCGAAGCGGATGTCATTGAGGTGACTGCAGCGCAAGCAGCGGGATCTGCTGGTATGAAAGAAGGGGCTAATGCTGCTGTTGATATTGATGGTGTGCGTCATTGTTCTGTTGGGATTGCAGCTCCTGTTGAAGAAGCCAAAAAACTAGTATCTCTTATTAAATTTTGTGTCCAAGCTAGTCTACGTGCAGGAATGGCAGAGCAACGTGAGAAAGAACGTGTTGCTTCATTGATCGAAGAAAATATTGGCGGCAGCGTAAATACGATTGCTAGCCTCGTTTCTAACTTAAATGAAATGTCGATCATGATGAGCCAACAAATGCAAATGACATGTGAAAAGGGGCGTGAGGCCTCCACCCAAACACAACAAAATAATGAAAGTATTGCAGTGGTGGCTTCTGCCGCGACGGAACTTGGTGCTTCTGTACTGGCTATCACAGAGCAAATGGGAGAGTCTGTGCGTATATCAACTTCTGCCGTTGATGAAAGTCGCGCTGCCAGTTCCAGTATGCTTGGCCTAGGCGAGAAAAGTAATGAAATCGGAGGCTTTGTTGAATTGATTAAGAGGATCAGTTCACAAACAAATTTATTAGCCTTAAATGCAACGATTGAAGCAGCTCGCGCAGGGGATGCTGGTAAAGGCTTTGCAGTCGTAGCCCATGAAGTGAAATCATTAGCTGGTGAAACGGCCAATGCGACGGAAAATATCAATTTACAAGTTAAGTCCATTCAGGAAGAAACCCAAACCGCCGTTGATTTGATAAATGGCATCAATACGACGATTGGGCGCATAAATGAATTAGCTGGGGCTGCCGCTATTGCTGTTGATGAGCAAAGTGCCGCATCCTCCGAAATCGCAACAAATGCAGAGAGTGTGGCAGTGGGATCAAATCAAGCGGCGGATAACATATCCGATGTTATTGAAATGGCAGAGAATGCGGAAGGTAAAGTTCAAGACATCAAAGGTGTAGCAGTACGACTACAAGATGAATATGGCCACTTAACAGCAACAATAGATGATGTATTAAAACAATTGCGAAGCCAATAGCCTTTAATATTTTCTGCATAAATTTAAAATTATTAAGCCCCACTGTGAATGATACATGTGGGGCTTAATTTTTGTCTAGGACGCTTCTTCTGTAAAATGAAATTTCGCATGAAACGGTTCTAGCTGTTTATTACCGAGGATAAAATCTGCTGCCCGTGCTGCGATCATTTGTGTCGGTGCATTTAAGTTTGCACTGGTGATTTTTGGTATGACAGATGCATCTACCACCCTAAGGCCTTCTACGCCATGCACGCGCAATTCTTCGTCAACAACGGCCATTTCATCATATCCCATACGACAAGTTCCACATGGATGGAAATCTGTTTCAGTGACGCTTCGTAGGAAAGCTTCAATATCTTTGTCCGTGGTCATATCAGGTCCGGGATAAATTTCTGGGCCTCTATAGGTATCGAATGCTTGTTGGGCTATTAAGTCCCTAGCTGTCCTTACACCTTCAACCAGTTCACGGCGATCATGCTCTGTGCTGAGATAATTGAATTGTATAGCAGGCTTATCTAGAGGGTTATTATTCTTGAGTTTGATATCCCCACGCGAAGTCGGTCGTAATTGGTCAATATGCAAAGAGAAAGATTGATCAAGTTTAATATTGTTCCCTTCATATTCAAAACCAACGGGGCCGAAATGATATTGAAGGTTTGGATATTCAACATTAGCATTTCCACGGACCAATCCGCCACCTTCCCAAATGTTGGAAGAGGCAATGCCTTTTTGATCTATTAACCATCGCGCACCTGCAAGGGCCTTGTAAAGTGGGCTTCCGACTTTATCGATTGTCACAGGTTTCGTGCATGCATATTTGACGGTTGGGTGATCTTGTAAGTTTTGTCCTACACCGGGAATGTCGACTTTGGTGTCGATACCAACGGATTTTAAATGATCAGCGGGACCAAGACCTGATATCATCATAAGCTGTGGAGAATTGATGGATCCACCAGAAAGAATAACTTCCTTATTTGCCCGCACTGTATGACGTTTACCATGTTGTTCATATTCGATGCCAACCGCGCGATTGCCTTCTAAAATAATACGATGAACCATAGCGCCTGTTTGCAGGGTCAAATTTGGACGGGCAAGGGATGGTTTTAAATGTGCAACAGCCGCACTACAACGGCGACCATTCTTTTTAGTGCTATCCATGCGTGCTACGCCTTCGGGCTTGTAACCGTTTAGGTCAGTTGTGCGACCTTGACCTGATTGCTCTCCTGCTACTTCAAATGCATCATATAATGGGTTTTCTAAACTACCCTTTGTGACAGTTAAAGGTCCATCGCCCCCACGCCAATCATCCGCGCCACGATCGCTTGTTTCACTGGCTTTGAAATAGGGTAAGCATTGGGCATAGCTCCATTGTGGTAAATTAAATTCTTCACCCCAATTGTCATAATCAAGGGGATGCCCACGCATATAAACCATGGCGTTGATTGATGATGACCCCCCAACAACCCGACCACGAGGGGTGTCGACATTTCGATTATCCAAAAAAGGTTCATCTTCGGTCTGATAATTCCAGTTTAGCTTCGGGTCTTTGAAAACTTTGTAAACACCAGCAGGGATATGGATAAGTAAATTTCGATCCATAGGGCCCGCTTCCAAAACTAAAATATCATTTTGTCCATCTGCGGATAGCTTATTTGAAAGCACGCAACCAGCGGAACCTGCACCAACAATAATATAGTCATAGGTCTTTGTGTTGTTTTGGTTCATTTTCGTGATCTTCCTATATGCTTAAAGAAATTCGTAGATAATTAATTATAGGGTGAGAAAAAAAATATATAAATATTCAATTCTCTATATTATCAGTATAGTATTCTTGTACTAATTGCCTCATTAAATTTAGATTTATAGTTGTGAAAATTTGGAACTTTATATGCCTACAGTTAATGCATCGCTAACCTATAGCTTACACCTCCCTGAAAAATTAATTTATAAAATCACAGAGATGGGAGAAGATGAAGATAGCCCTGAATATCATGCATGGTATGAAGCCCATCAAATGGATATTAAAAATGCACGATCCATACGTTCTCGATTATCTCTTGATCAAGAAGGGTTCGAATTAAAGTCGTTTAAAACGGCAGTTCAAAATTTTTACGATGATAAAGAGGTGGAGCGTATATATAATCCAGAAATTGAAAGGCTGATTATGGACGCGACTGGCGCGGATAGAGCTTTAATTTTTGATCATACAATTCGCGCAGAGTCAGATGAACTACGCGAGAAAAACAAACACGTGAGATCGTTGATCTTATCCATAATGATTATACTATTTCATCAGGGCCGCAACGCGTTCGCGATATTTTGAAAGGGCATGAATGGGAACAGCGCCCTACGCAGCGTGCTGTCATTTATAATGTATGGCGTTCTATTGGGGGGACGGTTGAATCATCTCCTTTGGCTTTTTGTGATGCCTCAACGGTTAAGGACGAAGATTGGGTTGCTTGTGGGTTGGATTATGGGGATCGAATGGGCGAAATTTATAATGTTGCATATAATCCTGACCACAAATGGTGCTATTTTCCGCAACTGACCGACCATGAAATTTTGATTTTTAAAAATTTCGATACAGCCGAAGATGGGCGGGCACGTTTCACACCCC
>CBFCZA010000167.1:0-6680 GCA_965602285.1 uncultured Curvivirga sp.
ATAACTCAACTTAGGAATACTATTTCACTCAAGCTTTCTAAGTTCGCTTCTTCCCCCCCCTAGATTTCTTACCCATAGGAATGATTTTACTGACCACCCCTTTTAGGCTGGCGGCGATGTCGGCGTTGATGGGGGCGGCGTCGGCGGGCATGTCTAGGTCGTAGATTTCTAAGCGGCTGAGTTCATCACGAAGGCGGGCGGCGGTTTCGAATTCAAGATCGCCTGCGGCTTCTTTCATTTTGGTCTCTAGGGTCTTCATGTAGGTTTTAAGATTTATTCCCACCAGATGACCATTTTCTGCGTCACCGGCTTCTACGGTTAGGTGATCGCGTTCATAAACAGATTTCAAAATATCGCCGATATTCTTTTTGATACTCATGGGGGTGATGCCATGTTCTGTATTATAGGCCTGTTGTTTTTCGCGGCGACGTTGGGTTTCACTAATGGCGTAATCAAGGCTATCTGTCATTTTATCTGCATACAATAACACACGCCCATCCACATTACGCGCCGCACGTCCGATGGTTTGGACGAGGGATGTTCGAGAGCGTAAGAAACCTTCTTTATCTGCATCTAAAATCGCCACCAGCGCACATTCGGGAATATCTAAACCTTCACGAAGAAGGTTAATACCGATCAAAATATCAAAGGCACCAAGGCGTAAGTCGCGGATGATTTCGATTCTTTCTAGCGTATCAATATCCGAATGAAGGTAACGCACCCGAAGGCCTGCACCTGCCATATATTCCGCGAGATCTTCTGCCATTTTTTTGGTCAATGTTGTCACCAAAACACGCTGGCCTAGGGCTGTGACTTTGTGACATTCGTCCATCAAATCATCCACCTGCGTTTCCGTAGGGCGAATGATGCATACAGGATCGATTAGCCCTGTTGGGCGAATGAGTTGTTCCGTGAACACACCCCCCGTGCGTTCCAATTCCCATTTTCCCGGCGTGGCGGAAACCAGCAAAGTTTGGGGGCGCATGCCGTCCCATTCTTCAAATTTCAACGGTCTGTTATCGATGCAAGAAGGCAAGCGGAAACCATGTTCTGCCAAGGTAGATTTACGCGCGAAATCGCCTCTGAACATGCCGCCAATTTGTGGCACTGTCACGTGGCTTTCATCTACTATTAACAAGGCATCTTCTGGCAGATATTCAAATAAAGTTGGAGGGGCTTCACCGGGATTTCGACCTGTTAGAAGACGTGAATAATTCTCAATCCCCGCACAGACACCCGTTGCTTCTATCATTTCAAGGTCAAAGGTTGTGCGTTGTTCAAGGCGTTGTGCCTCCAGAAGTTTTCCTTCGTCGTTAAATCGCGCCAAGGTTTCTTTAAGCTCTTTCTTAATCAGCTTGCTGGCTTGAATCATCGTAGGTTTTGGGGTTACATAATGGCTATTTGCATAGACACGAATACGTTCTAAACTTCCGGCCTTTTCCCCTGTTAAGGGGTCAAATTCATTGATCGCATCCACCTCGTCCCCAAAGAAAGAAACCCGCCATGCACGGTCTTCTTGATGGACTGGATAAATTTCTAATGTGTCGCCACGGACCCTAAAAGTACCACGTACAAAATTATTATCATTTCTTTTATATTGAAGTTCCACCAATTCGCGCATCAATTGGCGTTGATCCATTTCCTGTCCGGCTTCTAGATCAATGACCATTTGGCTATATGTTTCGACCGATCCAATACCATAGATACAAGAAACAGACGCCACGATAATCACATCATCGCGTTCTAACAATGAACGTGTGGCTGAATGGCGCATTCTATCGATTTGTTCGTTAATGGAAGAATCTTTTTCAATGTAGGTATCCGTGCGCGGTACATAGGCCTCTGGCTGATAATAATCATAAAAGGAAACGAAATATTCCACCGCATTATTTGGAAAAAAGCTTTTCATTTCTCCATAAAGTTGGGCTGCCAATGTCTTATTATGTGCCAAAAGTAACGTAGGGCGTTGAACCTTTTGGATCACTTGCGCCATGGTGAAGGTTTTGCCTGATCCAGTAACCCCTAATAAAATTTGTTCGTTGTCGCCGGCTTCTAATCCTGCCACCAATTCTTTAATGGCATTTGGCTGATCCCCTGCAGGTTCATATTCCGATTGCAAATCAAATTTCTGCCCTCCCTCACTTAAGGGGCGTGTTTGGCGCACATATTTTGGGGCCGCCGCTTTTAGGGTTGCAGTTTCGCTCGGTAATGTTTCCTCTACGGAAGAAGCCATGTGATGGGCGTCCTTTTAAACTTAGAAAGGTTGTAATTTTACGTGCCCCACTATAAGGGCTATGCAGTGAATGTAAAATGCCTGATGATGAATATATTTTCACTTTATTTTGAACTTCATATCAGTTGTCTCTCTAAGGATTTATACTCTAAATGAACAGCAGTTCCGATCAACCTTCGTCCCATATGATTCCCTATTTATTACTGACCTTCACGTCTTTTGCGTGGGCAAGTAATGTGGTTATTGGACGTGCTATTCATGCAGACATCCCCCCTGTAGGATTAGCTTTCTGGCGTTGGATTTTGGCCTTTATCATTATTGTTATTATGTTTCTTCCAGGCATCAAACGGAATTTCTCTGCGCTAAAACGGGAATGGAAATATGGGCTATTACTAGGCCTTACAGGCATGGCAGCCTTTCATACCTTCGTATATGGGGCGACACATACAACCACGGCCTTAAATGCCGTTCTTGTTATTTCAATGAGCCCGACTTTAATTCCTGTTCTTTCATGGTTATTTTGGCGTGAAAAACTGAGCGGCCTACAAGTCATTGGCATTTTAATTTCTACCATTGGGATGGTTACAATCGTCACAAAAGGCGACTATAGCGCCCTTGGTGACTTTCAATTTGTCATCGGAGATGGCTTTGCCCTGATCGCGATGATCACATGGAGCTGCTATACAGTCCTAAACAAGCACCGTCCTAAAGATATCGAAGCAGGGCCAATGTTGGCCAGCAGTGTATTTTTTGCCATCCTTTTGCTGATCATTCCTGTGACATTGGAAATGATCTATTTCAAACCTATGCCCTTGACCACTGAAGCTTTGATCACCACAGCCTATGTTGCGATCATCCCTTCTGTTCTTGCCTTTTTTGCTTTTGGTCATGCCGTTCAACAAATCGGCCCGAATAAGGCAGGCTTATTCATCCATCTCATGCCGTTGTTTGGGGCACTTTTATCCATCCTTTTCTTGGGCGAAAGCTTGCAAATTTTCCATGCACTTGGTGCAGGTTTCATTGGAATTGGGCTTTTAGTCACAACGGGACTATGGAAAAAAAGTAAAAATAAATGCGCAAAGGTAACATAAATTTGTCGGTTTAAAGCTATCCTAATATTGATTACTAATCTACCTATCACTAATGTGATCACAATAGTGATAGGTAGCCTTGATTAATATTGGAGCAATAATGAGTAACGCGACAAAAGCAATTTCGAATTCAAATAAATTCTGGCAAGGAATACAATTTAAATTAATGATGGGCATGGCTCTGATCGCCCTCATGGCGGTTGCCGCGAGTGGCTTTGGCCTGCTTTCATTTAACCAAATTGAAAAGGGCCTATTAAGTGTAACCCGTGAAGGGTTGCCAACAATAAATGTGGCACAAAGTCTTGCACAACAAAGCTCTGCGCTTGCCTCAAGTGGGCCCGCCTTAAATGCATCGCGTACTCAAGAAGAACGAGAATTAACATTCTCTCAAATGTCAGAACAGCTTTCACAATTACATGAAATATTGAACCAACTTAAAAGCATGACCGTTGATTCCCAACAAGTAGCCCTCTTACAAAAGCTTCTAGATACCATTGAGAATAACATCAACATCCAAAACAAAACTATTGAAAACCGCATTGCTCAAACCGAAAATTCCAATAGCTTGCGCGAAGAATTCATTCAAAACCTGTCTGATTTGAACATAAAACTGCAACCAGCTATTAAAAATGCGAATCAATTTATTTTTGGTACATCCCAGCTTATTAGTGCAGAAATTCCTAGCTCCATAGGAAAGATCATCGATCAAGACCTTGAAGACCTAACCACTGATGCAAGGCTTATGCGTGATGCGGTTTTTGCGCTTTTCTATTTACGTGAAAGTCTGTCTTCTCCTATCAATGAGGTGGCACAAAAAAAATTAGAGACTTTTTCTAACGCAGTAGATGCACAGGAAATTCGCCTGAGCAATAGAGATCCAAAAACTTTAGCATTATTGGGTATGGTTCTTCGTCTGGTTGATAATCCATCAAGCATCGATAAAAAAACCTATACTAAATTAATGGAAAAAATTGATGCAGAATCATCACGTGTTGTTGCTGCTGGTGTGAAGATAGCCAAAAAACGTGGTGGCGAAATTCAAGGTTTTCTATCTGAAAGAATGGACCTACTCACTTATGAAGGTGCGGGAGAATTAAGTAATCTTCTGAAAGTTCGAGGTATGATAGAAAAGCTAAAGCAATCTGCTGTGCAACTATCCTCTGCATCCAACCAAGCAACAATCAATGAAATAGCTACAAAAATCGAAGAACAAATCGAAGCTATTTCATCACAAGCCAATGAACTAGAAAGTGATGAGTCAATTGATATCGTCGCAGAATCATTGGACATGTTGCGCGAGTTAACAACAGGTGACACAGGTTTATCAGCCGTTAGATCAGCGGCCTTACAGGCAAATACATCAGCTGGTGAATTGTTAGAGAAAAACCTCACTTTAGGCAGCGGAATTGTTCTTTCAGTAAAGGAATTTGTAAAATCATCGCTAGCTGATACCAATATATTATCCGCTGAAGCTGAGAATATTTTAAATTCAGGTCGTACCATTCAAATCACAATTGCTGCTATTGGTATCATTGTCTGGTTCTTGGTTGCAGTGCTTTATGTTGGGCGCCAAGTAAGTCGTCGCCTTGTAGATTTAGCCCATATCACAGAAACCATTGCAGGTGGAAACCTTGAAGTTCGCCTGCCTCGTAAAGGGCATGACGAAATAACACGTATTGCTGATGCCGTTCGTATTTTCCGCGATAATGGCCGTGAAATGGAAAAGTTGCGGGCTGAGCAAATAGAAAATGAACATAGAATCGAAGAAGAAAAACGCGCCTCAATGCTTAAGCTTGCCGATGATTTCGAGAATAGTGTTAAAGGCATTGTGGATCAGGTAGGTATGGCAGCAGGAGCCATGCGTTCCTCAGCACAATCCATGTCAGAGCTTGCAAATAATACAAGCGCCCAAGCCACATCAGTTGCAGCCGCAGCAGAAGAAACCACCGCCAATGTAGAAACTGTTGCAGGGACAACCAAAGAACTTGTCCAAACAAGTCAAACGATCCACGATCGAATGAGCCATTCATCAAATGTCGTTAATAAAGCCGCAGAAGAAGCTAATCGTACGAGTGAACTTGTAGAAGAGTTATCAGGTGCGGCTGAAAAAATCGGGGACGTTGTTAACCTAATTCAAGACATTGCAGAACAAACCAACCTACTTGCCTTGAATGCAACAATTGAATCCGCACGCGCAGGTGATGCAGGCAAAGGTTTTGCCGTTGTTGCAAATGAAGTAAAATCTCTCGCAGGGCAAACAGGTCAAGCAACCGAAGATATCTCCAAACATATTTCTGGAATTCAACAGGTCACTGAAAACGCTGTTTCAGCCATACAAACCATTGCAGAAACCGTATCCGAAGTTGGCGATTTAACAGCTGAAATTACTATTTCTGTAGAAGAACAAAATAGCGCAACACAAGAAATCGGCCATAATGTCCAACAGGCAAGTGCGGGCACGAAAGAAGTTACGGAAACCATTACGGCTGTGACTTTGGCTGCGAATGAAACAGGTGGCTTTGCTGAAGACCTACTTTCTACAGCGGAAGAATTAGCCACCCAAGCCCAAGCCCTTGGTGATCAAGTTGATAATTTCCTCGTCACGATCAGGAAATAATACCAAAACCGTTTAACTTTGATTTCCCCCTATGTAGAGAGTATGGAATACAAACCTTTAACTCTCCGCATAGGGAAGAAATGCCGCCGTGGATATTTCAAACATCTATATCCTTTATCTAGGGATCGCTGTATTTGCGTCCTGCGTTTCTGCTGTTTTTGGGATGGGGGCAGCCCTTATTCTATTGGCAACCGGTGCCTATCTTTTTGATCCGGCAGAAGCAATTGCTCTTGCTACTATTATTTTCACCAGCAATACCATTTCTAGAAGTGCGACCATGTGGCGGCATATCCCGTGGAAACTTGGTATTTTCATGGCGGTCATCAGCATTCCTTTTGCCTATCTAGGCGCAGAGCATATGATCCATGTTCCCACACAAGTTCTACGGCAATTACTAGGCTTATTGATTTTGGTTCATGTGGTGGTGACGTGGCGTAAAGTTCAAATCGAAACAACCCATAACTACCCTACTTTTGGGATACTCTCTGCTATTTATGGCTATTTATCAGGCCTTTTAGGCAGTGGTAATCCCATCAAGGCAATCTTTTTTCATCATATGGGCTATAGCAAACAGGCCTTTGTCGGGCTTATGGCCTTAACAGCCGTACCTGCCAACGGTGTGAAACTTTTCTCTTATTATCAATCAGGTCTTTTAAGTACCGTCCCGACCTCCATGCCCTTTGCCCTTGTTGGTATCAGTATCATTGTCGCCATCGGTGGGAAATTACTGCTGACAAAA
>CBFCZA010000168.1:0-6574 GCA_965602285.1 uncultured Curvivirga sp.
GACACAGCCCTGTTTGCCACTTTACGTCGTATGGGTCCACGCCGCACTGCTATTATATTTTCTATGAAAGCACCTTTGACGAATATTTTAGGTCTGTATTTACTTGGTGAAACATTATCGTTGGAAGTTACTTTAGGATGCGCCACTGTGATGGCTGGTGTGTTGTTAGCGATTGTCTTTGGTAAAAAGAAGTCACAACAACATCATTGGGAAGAAGTGAAAGGAAGTTTAGCTGTCGGCGTTGCATTTGGCATTTGGGCTGCAACTTGTCAGGCTATTGGCATTATCTTAACCAAACCTGTTATGGATGCTGGTGTTGATCCTATTGCTGGATCAGCAATTCGGGTTGCTGTTTCTGGTCTTGCCTTGTGGTTAATGCTTCTTACCCCCATGAAACGTTTCAGGGCACAAACCCCCATGACAAAACCTTTGGTTGGGTGGGTGATGTTAAGTGGTTTGTTGGGGTTGGGGCTTGGAATGACTTTCCTTATGATGGCCTTGCAACATGGTGATAGTGGCGTGGTTGCTACTCTTTCTGCAACTTCCCCTGTGCTTATGCTGCCATTGATTTGGATTAAAACCAAAGAATGCCCGAGTATCGCTGCGTGGGCGGGTGCCTTATTGGTGGTCATAGGGACGGGCCTACTTTTCAATGGCTAACTTTCAAACCAATAGAATCATTGTAAGTATATTGCATGGAATGGCGTGATGAAGCAATCGTCCTAGGGACTAAGAAACACGGTGAGAATTCAGTGATTCTCAGCCTGTTTACCCGCGATCATGGCCGGCATTCAGGCATGGTTCGTGGGGCTTTTTCAAAGAAAAACCGAGGTAGTTTGCAGGCTGGTAACAAAGTATCTGTTGTATGGCGGGGACGATTGGAAGAGCATCTGGGGAATTTTCAAATTGAACTCCTCGAAAGTAATGCCGCACAATTGATTATGGATTCAGGTAAACTCGCTGCATTGTCCACCGCATGTACTATGGTGGAAATGGGGTTTTCCGATCGTGAAGCTCATCCTGGGTTATATGAAACTCTTTCATCTTTGGTTATTGCTTTGGACCATGAAAGCTGGCCTCAAACCTATATTAAATGGGAAGTAACTCTTTTATCTGAGCTTGGTTTTGGTTTGGATTTTTCCCAATGTGCTTCAACAGGCGCAAAGGAAAATTTAATATATGTATCCCCAAAATCTGGGCGTGCTGTTTCAGAGTCGGCAGGATACCCTTATAAAGACAAATTATTGCCACTTCCTCAATTTTTATTGGGGAAGGGAGAGATGGATGAATTTACTTATTCTCAAGCCCTACGATTGACGTGGTATTTCTTCAATAGGCATATGTTTTCTGTACGAAATATCGATATGCCTGATACACGACAGCGCTTGATGAAAATTGCATGTGATGGTCTTTCCATCTTAAATTCTAAATGAGTTCGATTCGCAAGATGGAATATGTTGACGTTCCAATCTGTAGTTCTATACAATATGTGGTAATATTAACGATTAATGACGAGTGGGATTTCTATGTCTGAAGAGTCTGTAGCAGCGGCGGAAATTCGCCTGACTCCTTTTGCTGATGCGCTAAGCGAGCGTTATTTGGCATATGCAATGTCGACCATTACTTCACGTTCACTACCTGATGTACGTGATGGTTTAAAACCTGTACATCGTCGCCTTTTACATGCCATGCGAGAGCTGAAATTGAATCCTGAAACAGGTTTCAAAAAATGCGCACGTATTGTTGGGGATGTGATGGGTAAATACCATCCCCATGGTGATCAATCGATCTATGATGCTATGGTGCGTTTGGCCCAAGAATTTGCGGTACGTTATCCTCTTGTGGATGGTCAAGGTAACTTTGGTAATATTGATGGCGATAATGCTGCTGCCATGCGTTATACTGAAGCCCGCATGACCACAGTCGCACAAGCATTACTTTCTGGTATTGATGAGGATGCTGTTGATTTCCGTTCTACCTATGACGGTGAAGGTTCTGAACCTGTTGTACTTCCTGCGGCTTTTCCAAATTTATTGGCAAACGGTTCTACCGGCATCGCGGTTGGAATGGCGACGAGCATTCCGCCCCATAATGCTGCTGAATTATGTGAAGCCTTATTGCATCTGATTAAATTCCCAACAGCCGGATTTGATAAAATTTGTGATATGGTGAAGGGACCAGATTTTCCTACTGGTGGTATTTTATGTGAAACACGTGAAACCATCCAAGAAGCCTATGCCACAGGTAAGGGTAGTTTTCGAATTCGTGCCGCCTATGAAGTTGAAAAACTAAAAGGCGGAACATGGCAAATCGTTGTCACTGAAATTCCTTATCAAGTTGTAAAATCAAAGTTAATTGAAAAAATAGCAGAACTTATAAACAGTAAGAAAATTGCTATCTTAGACGATATTCGCGATGAATCAGCAGAAGATGTTCGTATTGTGCTGGAACCTAAGTCACGTAATGTCGAACCAGAAATGTTGATGGAATCTTTGTATCGTCAAACTGATTTGGAAAGCCGCGTTTCTTTGAATTTAAATGTACTTGCCGAAAATGGGCGTGTACCAAAAGTATTAAACCTTAGAGAGGCCCTTCAAGAGTTTTTGAACCATCGCCATGATGTTTTAATACGCCGTTCGACCTTCCGAAAGAATCAAATTGAACGTCGTTTAGAAATTTTAGAAGGTTATTTAATTTGTTATTTGAATTTGGATGAAGTTATCCGAATTATACGCGAAGAAGATGAACCTAAAAAAGATCTAATGGCAGCCTTCAGGCTGACTGATTTACAAGCAGAATCCATTCTGAATATGCGGTTACGTAGTTTACGTAAACTGGAAGAAATGGAAATTCAAAATGAACATGATAAACTTTCTGCAGAATTAGCTGGTTTAAACGAATTATTAAGTGATGAATCATTACGTTGGAAATCTGTAGCTTCAGAAATCTCTGAAATTCGTAAAACGTATAGTGAGAAAACAGTGCTCGGCCGTCGCCGCACAGAGATTGGAGATGCCCCTAGTGCTGTCGTTGTTCCTCTTGAAGCCATGATTGAGAAAGAACCTGTCACAATTATCTGTTCTCAAAAAGGTTGGATTCGTGGCATGAAAGGCCATCTGTCCGACTTTGAAGATATTAAGTATAAAGAAGGCGATGGTCCACGATTTGCCATCCACGCACAAACCACTGATAAAGTCCTGATATTCTCTACGAATGGGCGTTTTTATACTCTGGGGGCTGACAAATTACCCGGTGGTCGTGGTAATGGTGAACCTTTACGATTGATGATTGATCTCAGTAATGAAGATGATATCGTACAAATGCTCATTCACAATCCAACTCGTAAGTTATTAGTCGCTAGTGACGATGGTCGTGGATTTGTTGTTAATGAAACAGACCTTATTGCCCAAACTAGAAATGGTAAGCAGGTTCTTAATGTTTCTGGTGATGTAGAAGCTAAGCTTTGTATCGCTGTGCATGGTGACCACGTTGCGGTTGTTGGGCAAAATCGTAAATTGTTAGTATTCCCAATCACTGAAATGCCAGAAATGACCCGTGGTAAAGGGGTTATTTTACAAAAATATAAAGATGGTGGAATAGCTGACCTTAAAGTCTTTGCTAAAGAAGAAGGTTTGACTTGGAAATCTGGTGATAGGGTTCGAACGGTTACTGACCTGACCACTTGGTATGGGAAAAGAGCACAAGCTGGTAAAATGCCACCTCCTGGTTTTCCGCGAAATAATAAATTTACTTAATAATAAATATACTCAGATTCAAAAATATCATTCCCGCTACCTATAGGTGCTATAGTTAGCGGGAATTTTTATTTTTATTACGATGTGTGTAGGTACTTGAATACTAACAATTTATTTTAAGTATAAATTGTATCAAAATTTTAATTGAATATTTTCTTATAAAAAAATTGAATTTTTTTCAGTTTAAGTTATTATAAAAAAATAGAATTTTAGATTTTTGTTGCTCTTATGAGTAGGAATATTTTGTGGTAAGCAATGCCATTCAGATGGAAGATCCTGTTGATGTAGTTAATGTCGAATTAACAGATGCTTCACAGTTAAAACAAACTGTTAATAAGCGGCTTTTCCATTGGTGGATGCAAGCTGGGAATGGTGACGTTCCTAAATGGTGTCAATTTGATATTCTAGATTTTGCTCCATATTCGGATCATATCACTCTCACAGAGAGAACGGCCCCTCAATGTTTTAAATTTAAAATACAAGGGGAGGGGACCTTGGATCTGATGGGCCGTAAGCGGCTTCTCAAGGCAGAATTACATCCTAATCACGAACGTTCCTATGAACGCGATCTTTATGCATATTATGATTTGATTTGTAAAAAAGGTAAGCCCTTTGTCTATAATGGGTCCATACCTGCACTAGATCGTGAATATATTCAGTTTGAAAGTATTGATTTACCCTTTAAGGGAAAAGAGGGGGCTACGGATAAAGTCTTGTCTCTAGTGGTAGAATTTAATAAGTCTTAACTTTACCATAACTCAAGTTAAGTAGACTTTATGCGCACTTATGCACCCCCCGCCCATACTGGGTTGACTATACTTTATCATGATGATGACTTTTTGGTCTTAGATAAACCATCTGGTTTGTTATCTGTTCCTGGCCGTGTCGCAGAAAATAAAGACAGTCTTTCATCCCGCGTACAATTAGAATATCCAGAAGCGACAATAGTTCATCGCCTTGATATGGATACATCGGGCATTATGGCAATGGCGTTGAATAAAGAAGCGCATCGTGCCATTTCAAGACAGTTTGAATTTAAAGAAACTGATAAGACTTATATTGCCGTTGTTTGGGGGCAGCTGGAAACCGATGCAGGTGAGGTTGATTTACCAATGCGTTGTGATTGGCCCAATAGGCCCCTTCAAATAGTTGATTTTGAACAAGGTAAAAAAGCACTTACGAAATGGAAGGTTCTGGATAGGGAAGAAGATAGGTCACGTGTTGAATTAACCCCCATAACCGGTCGCTCTCATCAATTGCGTGTTCATATGCAATCCCTTGGCTATCCAATTATGGGGGATCCTTTTTATGCAAAAGGAGATGCGCTTATCAAGTCAGAACGTCTATTGCTTCATGCAGCTGAATTAAGTTTCACCCATCACCTATCTGGGGAAAAAATAAATATACGTTCCAAGGTACCGTTTTAATAAGAAAGAATGTCCTATGGCCCTAAAACCCCCTGAATTAATCAATTATTATGCAGAGATATTTGAGAGCTTAGGGCCGATTGAGGTAAAAAGGTTTTTTGGTGGTTGGGGCTTTCGGCATATGGATACACAATTTGCTGTTTATTTAAGAGATGTTTTGTATCTTGTTGTGGATGATGTCTTGAGGGAAAAATTAAAAGAAATTGGTGCTATTGCTTTCTCTTATGAGAAAACAAATAAAACAATCATGGTAGAGCGATTTTATTCTGTACCTGACGATTTTTTAGAAAACCCTGATGCATTAATGCCCTTTGTGGATGAAGCATTCCATATCGCGTCACGAAAGTAGAATTTTATGAAGACGCTTATAACTCCTGCTTTTGCGGAAACCGAAGAAAAAAACTCTAGGTTTTTATGTGAAATATTGCCATATGAAAAATTTGAAACTCGTTTAGAAGAATTGCGTATCTTGCATCCAAAGGCAAACCACCATGTGACGGCCATAAGATATTTAGATGATGGGCAGTTATTCGAAAGAGGGCGAGATGATGGAGAACCTTCAGGCACATCTGGTATCCCTTCATTACGTGCCTTACAAGGGGCGGAGCTTGTAAATGTAGGGGCTATTGTAACGAGATATTTTGGGGGAACTAAGCTTGGGACCGGTGGCCTAGCACGTGCTTATGCGGCTTCTGTGAATGCAGCTATACAACAAGCCGACCTTATTACATATGTGGAATATGAAGATTTTGAAGTTAAAATGCCTTTTTCCCGGGCAGAAAAAGTGGAAAGGTTTTTGAACCTGCATCCTGAGGTCACCGTTGATCGAGATTTCACAGCAGGCGGGGTAACGTTTAAGTTAAACGCCCCCGCCCCGGTGATCGAAAATCTAAAAGCTGAATTAGATTTTTAAGTTTAGTTTATACACTTTGGCCTTGTTCTCGCGCTGCACTAAGTGTTTGAACAGGCGTTAAGGCTTCTGGATCAACTTTCAATTCTAATAATACAGGTTTTCCAGATTCTTGGGCACGTTGAAATGCGGCTGGAAAGTCTTCCGTTTTTTCCACCAGTTCAGAATAAGCACCATAGGCTTTTCCTAGTGCTACGAAGTCAGGGTTTTGAAGATTTGTTCCCATGATGCGTTCAGGGTATGTGCGTTCTTGATGCATACGAATAGTACCAAGATATCCATTATTCACTACGATGAAAATTACAGGTAAATCAAATTGTACGGCTGTGGCTAATTCTTGACCTAGCATCATGAAACATCCATCACCATTGAAACTTACAACGGGTAAATCGGGATTGGCAGCCTTCACACCAATAGCTGCAGGCACGGAATATCCCATAGACCCGCTGGTTGGTGCAACTTGAGTACGGAATTTTTTATGT
>CBFCZA010000169.1:0-6571 GCA_965602285.1 uncultured Curvivirga sp.
TTCTGCATTTAATTGCTGGCGCTGGGCAGACTTTGTTTGCTCATCGATAATAACATCGGTGATTTCTGTACGGGTGATTTCAATGCCCCAGATGGTTGCAGCTTCTTGCAAATTGGTTGCAATTTCGCGGTTCATAGATTCACGAGAAGATTGTAAATCATCCAGTTCCAATTTACCGGCAGCAGATCGTACGATAGAAGTCGCTGCCGTATAGACTGCTTGGTTGATGTTATTTATACGATAAACAGATGCGGCAGGGTCCGTAATTCGGAAGAAAACGGTGGCTTCTAATTGAACTTCTACGTTGTCGCGCGTGATTACAGAAATGGTAAATTCTGGTAGTTGGCGTTCTAAAATAGATAGTTTATGTGCAACTGCATCTAAGAAAGGGACGAGGAAATTCAGGCCAGCTGAAAGGGTTTTGGTGTATTTTCCAAAACGTTCTATCACGTAATTTTCGGATTGGGGTACGACCTTCACGCCCTTATAAAGCACAATCAAGGCAAATCCGATGATTAATAATGTGATGATAGCCGATAGGCTGAGAGCTGAATCCATGATTTTCCCCTATAATTTCCCATAAAAATGTTTGTTGTCATTATACTATAGATAGTGTGTTTAAATCAAAGGTCAATGAATGTTTGCCTCTTTCTATGGCCTAGGGCTATGTTATGATTAGTAATAATTGAAAAAATCAGTAGGAAGTAAATATGACCGCAAACCTATCACCAGAAGCCTTGCTGCGATTTGACTTAGCACTTGTCCATCGTTATATGGCAGAACATGATTGGAATGAAGGGGTTGTTAACCATCTAACCGCAATGATGCCAGGCAGTCAGAATCGTTTTCTTGCCTTGCCCTATGGATTGCATTGGTCTGAAGTGAAATCATCTGATTTCCTCGTGGTGGATTTTGATGGCAATGTTATTTCAGGTGAGGGCAATATTGAACCTAGCAATCTTTTCATTCATGGAGCTATTCATAAAAATATTCCAACGGCTAGGGCTGTTTTGCATTCCCATCAACCAAATATCACAGCACTTACTTTATTAAAGGATCAAACGGTAGAGATGGTCAGTCAGCATGCACTTCGTTACGCTGGCAGAATAGCCAACCTTGACACTTATGGAGATCCCGGAAATCCTGATATTGGCAATGTAATTGTGGAAAGCCTAAAAAGTAAAGATGTGCTAATGTGTGCAAATCACGGTGTGATCATTTGCCGCCCTGATCTTTGGGATGCTTTTGACGATCTTTATTTCCTTGATCGTGCATGTGAAGTGCAAATTAAAGCCATGACTACAGGTAGGGAATTACGCATTATTCCAGAAGATACAGCGCTTGCCTTGGGGAAGAAGGTGATAAAATGGAGCAAGGAGGAAGGTGAAAAACACTTTTTTGCCTTGCGTCGTATGTATTTAAAGAAATATCCGGAATTGATAGATTAAATGAACGATTAGCTACCACACCAGCTTTCGCGCTTTTTCCCAGAATAAGGCCTTGCAAGACCTGAATCCAATAGAAAATGTGCAAGGCTTTGATCTGCTACATAGACATCAGCGACAACACGTCCACCATATTTGTCCGGCAGTATATTATGTAACCTCACATGCGTTCCAACGAAAGACTGGGTGAGAGCACGTGCTTCTTTCGCTCTAATTTTCTCCCGCTGACATTTTCCACGTAATTCAGGTGTATCGATACCTCTTATCCTGACTGATGTTTGTATAGACATACCCGGCCATGGGTGGGCTGTGACTTTGATCGTGTCTCCGTCTGTTACTTGGATGACATCGGCAGAAATGATATGGATCGGCATCTCCATAAGAAAATCCCTAATATGTTTACTGGTAATTTATAGATGTAATAAATATTATATGCTATTTTTAGTAGTATCAAAGAAAATAAAAAAAGCCCGTGATATACACGAGCCTTTTTTACGAATTGTGGTGTAGAAATTACTGAGCTTCAGTACCTTCAACTGACATGCCAAGGCTTGTCCATGCTTGCATACCACCACGGTAGTATTTAAGTTTTTCTAATGGGTAACCAAGGTTTTTCAATGAATATTTAGCATTGATAAACATTCCAGGTGTTTGGCCACACCAGTAACCGTTACAATATCCAACGATGGTTTTAGCATTGGTGAAATCTAATGTGCCATCATCTTTTTCTTCGGCCCCAAACTCATCCATTACGGCAATCATCGCAAGGTCTTTATCATCATTAAGTTGTGTGTAAGGTACGTTGATTGTGCAAGGAATACGTAGATCACTATGCCAACCTTCAGTACGTGTGTCTACAATCATAATGCTGTCGTCTTTTTCAGCTTTCATCATCCAATTGATGAATTCTAACTCGCCCAATGTTTCAATTTTTGGATCAAGTTGAATCGGTTGTGGCTTGCCACGATGTGTAGTTTCATATTTAGGATGAATTTTGTTACCCTTAGTTTGATTGCGACCAATGGTACAAGTGCGATCATCAAGTTTAACGGTGAATTCTTTCATACCTTTTTTGATCCAGCTTTCTGCGTGGACATTGGTAGAAATTAGCGCTGCTGCAAGGGCTGCGGCTGTAAGAGTAAGGGTTTTTAATTTCATTTTATAACGTTCCTATTCAGTGGTTGTTTGAATTTCATCTATTATGATTATTATATTTATTAAACATGATATTGCATTATGTGAATGTAAAAGTATAGGGGAAGAATAAAATAATGAAACTAAAATATTACTTAGTAGTCTTACGTTGTTGAATTTGATTTCGTATGGCACTTGGTACCACAACAAGCCTACGTCTTTGGGCTCTTTTCGTTGGAGTTATAGCATAGATTTGTTTGCGGGCTTCTATCATAACAACCCCCCCTAACCGTGGGAACCATTTAGGCCCAAGCCGTTCCCATATTGGAGCGGTATGAAGAATAAGCCCTTTATGTGTGGGAGGGACATATAACGCACGTGCATCTTGTTGGGGGTCAAATTGGGTTTCTTTGAGTAATTTCTGCAATTGACGTGCAGAATAAGGTTTTCCCATACCAAAAGGAGAAATATCACGCCTTGCCCAGAATCCTTTACGCGACGGTGCGACAATAATCATGCGCCCATTTCCCGCAAGGACGCGCCAAGCTTCGCGCATCATTTGTTGAACATGTTCTGCATTTTCTAAGGCATGCACTAATATGAGACGATCAACAGAATAATCGTCAAAGGGCAAAGAGGATTCATCAGAAAGAGCAACTCGATTGGCTTTTTCCCTTGGCCAATGGGTAACACCTTGTTGTGCTGGCATAATGGCCAAAGTACGATCAGCTTCTTTTTCAAATTGCTTTAAATAAGGGGTGGCATAGCCTAAGCCAACGACTGTTTGCCCTTTTACATTTGGCCACATTTGGCGTATGCGCGCCCTGATAAAATGGCGCGCCACTTTACCTAGTTGGGATCTATAGAATCCATTTAAATCGACAACATCTAACCACATTATTTAAGTCTAGCATATAAATCCGAGATAGCATCAAGGGAAAACCCGTGATAGAAGAATAAAAGATTAATTTAAGATTGGGGTTAGGCTGAAAATGTTAGAAACCGTACAAATTCCGGTACTCGATGATAATTATATTTATTTGGTTCATGATACTGACACTCAGGCAACGGCTGTGGTAGATCCTGCTGTTGCGGCTCCTGTGTTAGAGGAAGCTGAAAAACGGGGCTGGGAGATCACTCATATTTTCAATACGCATCATCATCATGATCATGTGGGGGGGAATGAAGAAATCCAAAAAGCAACAGGGGCAATCATCGTCGGTGCTGCTTGCGATATGAAACGTATTCCGGGTATTCAAGATAAAGTATCTGAAGGGGATATCTATAATTTTGGAGCTATTCCTGTACGGGTTTTTGAGGTTCCCGGACATACCAGTGGTCATATTGCCTTCTGGTTTGAAACGGGCAATGCTTTATTCTGTGGGGATGCCTTATTTGCATTAGGTTGTGGCCGCCTTTTTGAAGGTAGCGCAAAAGAAATGTGGGAAAGCCTCTCTAAATTCAAAGATTTGCCAGATGAAGCACAAGTATATTGCGCCCATGAATATACGCTTAGTAACGCAAATTTTGCTATAACGATCGACCCGAATAATCTAAAACTGCAAAAACGGGTGAAAGAGATTAAGGAAATGCGCGAAAAAGGAATTCCAACGGTACCCTCTTCATTAGGTACCGAAAGGGAAACTAATCCTTTTTTACGCGCTGATAATGATGAAATTGCAGCCAATTTGAACATGCGTGGGGAAGATAACCCAACAGTTTTTGCGGAAATCCGTCTACGAAAAGATAACTTCTAAAATATGAAGCTTGAGGAAAATTAATGAAACTTTTTTATAGTAAAACGTCACCATATGTCCGCAAAGTTCTATTGCTTGCCCATGAAACGGGTTTGATGGATCAAATCGAACTGGTGCCAACAAACCCGATTGCTGATTTAGAATTTAGAAAAGTGAACCCAATGGCAAAAATCCCAGCCTTGGTTGTGGATGAAAATAAACCAACACTTTTTGAATCTGCGACTATTTGTGATTATCTAGATCGTATCCATGGGGGTGACTTGATGATTCCAGAAGATAATGATGAACGCATTAAGGTAATGTATCTTCATGGTTTAGGGCAGGGCATTACAGATGCAGCTGTCGGTTTACGCTTCCAAGCTATCCGTGAAGAGAAACTGGGTACTGAGCTTCCAAAAGATTGGTGGATTGATCGTTTCTATGAGGCAATGAATACAAGCATGGATTTACTAGAAGATATGGTGGACCAATTAGATGGTCCTTTGAATCTAGGTGTTTTCTCCGTTGCTGCATCTTTACCGTTTGTTGATTTCCGTCTTCCGGATTTTAATTGGCGTGAAGGGCGTCCAAAATTAGCTGGATGGTTGGAAAAATTCCAACAACGCCCATCCATGCAAGCAACTATACCGCACGAATAAACCAAAGAAAGATCATGTGGTGACAGCAAAAGAAATTATAGCTTCTTTAAATATGAAACCTCATCCAGAAGGCGGGTGGTATGCAGAGACATATCGCCATGTTCCCATTGATGGTGGTAGGGGTGCGTCTACATGCATCTATTATCTTTTAGAAGCGGGGCAATCTTCACATTGGCACAAGGTCGTAGATGCGGATGAAGTTTGGCATTGGTACGCGGGTGAACCCCTATTATTAAGTCAGTCAGAAGATGGTCGCATTCAGACTGACATGACTTTAGGTCCTGATGTTTTAAAGGGTCAGCAACCCCAAGCCGTGGTGCCAGCCGATGTTTGGCAAGCAGCAAGGCCGCTTGGGGAATGGGTGTTGGTCGGTTGTACCGTGGCGCCTGCTTTTGAATTTGAAAGTTTTGTGATGGCCCCAGAAAACTGGAAACCTGAACTTAGTTAATTACAATATCGAAATGAGTTGATACTATGAAAATGCATTTGGTTAAAAACGTAAGCGCTATTCCTTCTTCAGATCTTGATGATTGGGGACCTGTTGGATTACCCGAGGGAGAGCCTATTTCAAAACTATCTGGGCGTACTTTAGAAGAAACCGAAGATGGTAAAATGGATGTTGGCCTTTGGGAATGCACACCTGGTCGTTGGGTGCGTCAAGTGAAGAACGCAGAAATGTGCCACTTTCATGCGGGTAAATGTAAATTTATCCATGACAATGGCGAAGTATTAGAGATCGAAGCAGGTGATACTGTTTTCTTCCCATCAAACAGCACAGGTATCTGGGATGTAAAAGAAACAGTTCGTAAATCCTACATGATCGTAAAAATGGACTGATAGGTTTTAGAATGGATATGTTAGGCCGCCTCAAACACAGTTTAGAATCTTCTGGTCTTGCCGTTCGGGGCGGTTTTCATTTTGATGAAGATGGTGTGACGAAAACACTATATCTTATTGGACATGGTGGCAGCGGCTTTTGGGAAAGCTTTAGCAAAAGTGACTATTTGAATTTAGATAAAGACCCCTTAGATAACTGGACCAAAAATGTTGTTGGGGCCATTGCTATTACCTTAAATGCTAAGCCGTTCTATCCCTCAGATGGTCCCCCATATCAACCTTTCCAACAATGGGCTAAGGCTTCGGAAGGTCTTGAGGCTTCTCCGCTTGGGATGTTGGTTCATCCTGAATTTGGTCTATGGCATGCCTATCGTGCTGCCCTTGTATTTGATGGGGCGGAAGACATTGAACCGCGACTAGCTATTACGGACATTTGCACATCTTGTATTGATCAACCTTGTTTATCCAGTTGTCCGGTAGGGGCCTTTAGCATTATTGATGGATATGATGTTCCAGCTTGTGTCGATCATTTAAAATCAGAGGAAGATAACGGATGTATGGCAAAAGGCTGTCAGGCACGACGAAGTTGGCCCATAGGCCAATCCTACAGATATGACCCTGACCATGCTGCTTTTCATATGAAAGCCTTTAGGGCCAGCCATTAATTAAAAGTATAGCTTTTTAAATTTCAGAAGGTGTTTTTGTGCTCAGTGACATGGCATGTACGGGGCCGTCTAATTCTTCTTTAAGGGCAGCATAT
>CBFCZA010000170.1:0-6516 GCA_965602285.1 uncultured Curvivirga sp.
TAAAACTTGTGCAGGAGGTTTGGAAAGCTCGCTGTCAGTAGAGCTTGCCAAAACTTGGTTTGAAACCCCACCAACAAGAGAAAAAACAACGCCTAGCCCTAACATTGTATATCGAATAGAAAACTTAGCCAAACCTATCATATTAAAGTCCACGCAAATATTCTGCGACATAACCCCGGAATTCCGCAGTGACTTTGTCATATGTATCACGTTTAAAAGGTACAATCAGATCTGTTAATTTATCGAACGGTGTCCATTGCCAATCGGAAAATTCCTGATAATGGGCATCAAGGCGTATATCACTATCTTCCCCTTCAAATGCCAATAAATACCATTTTTGTTTTTGACCACGATATTTGCCATCCCAAATTCTTCGGGAAAGATCACGGGGTAAATCATAAGCATACCATTCTTCTGATTCTGCTAAGATACGAGCTTTACCCGTACCAATTTCTTCTTCAAGCTCCCGCATCGCGGCTTGATCCGCTGTTTCCCCATCGTCAATTCCCCCTTGCGGCATTTGCCAATGGGGGCCCGGTGTATCAATGCGATTCCCAACGAACACGTCCCCGCGATCATTAATCAACATCAATCCAACACAGGGGCGATAGGGGCGATCATCAGTCATGAATTATCCAATTTATTGTCTTAATATTAATCATTATTTCTGCAACCCTTCGATTGCAATAGAGGAAACAGGCACCAAAGCGACCTTCTTTTTCTCTGCTAATTCTTCTGCCCATATCTTTATGCGCTTTATCGTTGTTTTGTAAGGCCGCGCAACAGCAATGGCAGAACCATTTGCAATAGCAGCTGCCTCTAATTCTTTTAGCTTTCGTGAGACATTAATTCTGCCCGGAGGAGAATCTAAATCAAGTGTCATACGAAGATAAGGGACTTCATTTTGGCGCATCATTTTCGGGGCTGCATTCACAGGTGAATAAAAACTATCCATATATAGCAATCCACGTTTCTTAAACTGCGCAGCTAAATTCCTTACGTTTGAATCTGAAGTTAAGAATTTAGATCCTTGATATCCAATCAAACCAATATAGCCCGTCGTTCTACTTAATATCCAATCCAGTTTCTTGGTATTTTGTAAAACATCTAAACTACTATACAGGGCATATGGCCCCGGATCGCTTTTTGGAAAGTCCGTTGGTTCCATAGGTAATGACAACATAACTTCATGACCAGCCGCACGGGATTTATCCACCCAATCCGATAATTTTGGTGCATAGGGTGCAAAGGATAATGTCACTTGCCCGGGCAGCTTCAGGGCTTCTTCTGTCATTTTTGCAGATACACCTAAGTCCATGATCACAATTGCAATTTTGGGTTTGGTTTCAAAACTATTGAAAGGTCGTGAATATACCTGCCAAGCCTGACGACCATCATTACCAACGATGGGTAACAAGCCTTCATTTGTTTCTTGAACCAGTCCCATGTCTGGATGCGGCAGCAAGCTTACAGAAAGTTGTTCATCCGCCGAAGCATCAGGAGATGGCTGTTCTGCGGCGGGGTTTTCATCACCAGTTTTCGCCTTCGCATTTTTATCTGCATCAGCGGTTGCCTCACCATGCGCATCTTGCTCTGTTTTCTTCGTTGCTGCGTCTTTAGGGGTATCTTCTTTAACTGTATCTTCTTTAATGGGGGGCGTTGGTTCTTTTATCGTATGTGTTTCTGCAATTTTGATTTGTTCAACCACATTAGTAGGGCGTTGATCGATCAGTTCTTGTTCGAACCTTTCTGCATTGCTGTCTAAATATAAATAAGTCCCAGCAACACCACCAACAGTGACTAAATATCCACCAACAACCAAAAGCCAAGGCAACATTTTCTGGAATTTAGAGGGTGCATTATAGTCAAACCCATCCGTATCCTCTTCTTCATACTCATCCTCTATAGGATCGTGCAAAGAACTACCGCCTTTTCCAAAAGGCAGTTTAATTGCTTTCAAACTCGGCAATGAAAATTTTGCCACCCTACTATCGCCCTAACTTTCTTCGACCAACAAACAGGTCATTAAATATTAATTTTCTGCCATATTCTTAAAAATGGCAACGCCCTTAATCATACTGATCGCTTGCTGCAACTGATAATCTTCAGGCTTTTCTTCTTCAACCTTAGCAACAGCTTCTTCGTCCTTAGTTTCTTCACCGTCTTTACCATCTGGGTTCTCTAAAGAATTTCGCAAATCAGATTCTTGTGTCCGACGTCGTGCTGCGTCAGTTTCAAAATGACCTTGTTCCACATTGATATCTGGCACAATGCCTTTAGCCTGAATGGAATCGCCACTTGGTGTATAATAACGTTGCGTGGTCAATTTAATTGCAGCATCCCCATAAGATAATTGCATGATAGTTTGAACAGAACCTTTACCAAAACTTGGTGTTCCCATGATGATAGCACGACCATGATCTTGTAATGCCCCCGCCACAATTTCAGAGGCGCTGGCAGATCCACCATTGATCAAAACAACAATAGGCAATCCGTTTGTATCATCACCCGGTTGTGCACGGAAATCTTGTGCATCACGTCCGTCCCGTCCGCGAGTAGAAACAACGATGCCACGTTCTAAGAAGGTGTCACTGACCGAAATAGCCTGATTTAACAAACCACCTGGATTGTTACGCAAATCAATAACATAACCTTTTAGGCCATTTTCTGCTTCTTCCTTCAACCGTTTAATTGCCTTATCAAGGCCTGGTTGTGTTTGTTCGCTAAAGCGTGAAATACGAATGTAACCTACGTCATCTTCTTCTATATGATGACGAACAGCACGCATTTTAATAACATCACGTGTTACCGTTACATCGAATTGTTCTTGGCCTTTGCGCGCAATGGTCAACAAAATATCTTCGCCTACAGCCCCGCGCATTTTTTCAACAGCTTGATTTAACGTTAAACCTTGTACCGTTTCCCCATTCAAATGGGTTATGAAATCGCCAGCCTTAATCCCTGCTTTATAAGCAGGTGTATCATCAATAGGGGAAACAACCTTAACCCATCCATCTTCCATGGTGACTTCAATACCAAGTCCGCCAAATTCACCTTTGGTGTCTTGTTGTATATCTTTAAAATCACTGGGTGGTAGATAGCTAGAATGCGGATCAAGAGAAGTAAGCATGCCTTGAATGGCAGCATCGATCAGCTCTTTTTCATCCACTTCTTCAACATAAGATTCTCGAATATGTTCCATCACATCCCCGAGCATCTTTAAGTTCACAAGTGTATCAGGAAATTTCTCGTCCGTTTGTGCTGGAGTGTTGGAGATCAACAATGTACCGCCCATTAAAATAGCAGTAACCCATCCAGTAACCCCAAGTATTTTTTTCATTTCTAATTCCCGATAGCAAAACTTTAAATAATCGAACGCTTAATCGTTCGACACCCATTTCTGGATCAATTTCTAACTTTCGCTGATTTCCTTATGTTTGTCACGGCAAATGTCACTCAATTAAGGGTGATTAAGAGTTTACCCATATTTAAACCAGCGTAAAGGATTCAACGGCTTACCTTCCCGACGTAATTCTACGTATAATTCCAAGCCATTTTTTTTCGTTTTCGACATGACGCCGATAGGTTCCCCAGACAACACCCATTGACCTGTAATCACATTCGCACTTTCAAGACCAGACAAGATCGTATGATACCCACCTAGATGTTCAATAATAATAATTAATCCATGATCCCTAAAAGGGCCAGCAAATGCAATCTGCCCATCATGAGAAGCAATAAGTTGAGCAGAAGGACGGGTTCGTATTTTGATACCTTTTGCCGACTGACCAAACCCTAAATCTTGGCCATAACGTTGAACAACACGGCCAGAAACAGGGAAAGGTATGGCACCTTTATTTGGAAAGCTTGTTAGGCTTGAAGGTTTTTCCATTAAAGGGTCAGGAACAAAGGCATTTGTGGCATTTTGTTGCTCGGGCTTTTCCTCTGGCTTCGCAACAGGCCTTATCCTATTTAATTTGGATAATAGGTCTTTTAAGGATTTGGCCTCTTTGACCAATTTGCCTAAGCGCTTTTCAGCATCTTTCTTGCTTGCAGCTGTTCGTTTTGCCAATATATCCTTGGTGCGTAATAATTGGTTTAAATTTTCCTGTTCAAGGCTTAGCTGCTCTCCGGCTTCTTTAAGTGTCGCCAATTGAAGGGATATATCATTTTTCACACGGGCCAAATCAGATAACTCTGATTTTAAAATAGTGGCGCGATCCCGAAGCGCAGGTACTGCCGACTTCAATAACATCGCACTATGGACGGATTGGGTAGGTGTACCGGGAAATAGGAAAAAGGCAGAGGCAGATTCATCAGAGAGCTTTGTCAATGCCCCTAACGTACCACTTAACTGGCCGCGTCTTTCTTTTAATCTATGTTTTCGGTAGGTTACATCACTACGCAATTCAATCAATTTATCCTCTAATGAAGAAATGAGATATTCTTGCTTCTGCGTATTTTTAGCCGCAGCAATCAATTGACCGCGAATGTTTCTTGCCTCTTGCTTCAAGGCATGAGACTGCATTTCAAAGATTTCCTTAAGGCGCATTTCTTTTTCAATAGAAACTTCAAGGACTTTTAGATTTTTCCCATCTTCAGCAAATGAAGGGTTGATGGGAGAGCAAAATAACATCCCCCCTATGCACGCAAGAGGCACTAGACATCGCCTCGTTACATTCTTGTGTAACAAGCCCATATTTCGTCTAAAAAATAGTTTATTCTGCAGCCGATTGATGCGCATGATGTAACAAGCTATTCCCTGTCATTTCTACGGGTTGTGGAATTTGCATAAGATCTAAAATAGTGGGGGCAACATCCGCCAAGCGACCGGAAGAAATTCCAGTAACGTTTGATTTTGCATTCACCAAAAGTAACGGTACTGGGTTCAATGTATGGGCCGTATGTGCCTGACCTGTCGATTGATCTACCATCATTTCCGCATTTCCATGATCCGCTGTCACTAACATAACTCCCCCAACAGAGACCAACGCATCTGCCAAGCGACCTAAGCAACCGTCTACGGCCTCCACAGCTTTGGTTGCTGCTGCAAGGTTTCCTGTATGACCTACCATATCTGTATTAGCAAAATTAACAACGATCAAATCAAAGCGTCTATTTTCAATCGCCTCAACCAAATTATTCGTAACCTCTGGGGCTGACATTTCAGGTTGAAGGTCGTATGTTTTAACCTTAGGAGATGGTATCAAAATACGTTCCTCACCTTCGTACACAGCTTCTTCGCCGCCGTTGAAAAAGAAAGTCACATGAGGGTATTTTTCAGTTTCCGCAATACGAAGTTGTTTTAACCCATGTTGAGAAATAACGGCGCCTAATACGTTAGAAAGTTCCTCTGAAGGGAAAACCGTACCTAATAGCTCATTATGTGTTTTGGAATATTCCACCATACCTAATGCATCTGCAAAGTTGATGGAACGAGATCTTTCGAAGCCTGTAAAACTTGGATCCAATAATGCTGTTAATATTTCTCGTGCGCGATCGGCACGGAAATTTGCCATAAACAGACCATCCCCATCTTTCATACCATCATATTCTGCAATAACAGTTGGATCGATGAATTCGTCTAATTTATCTTGGCCATAGCATACTTCTATAGCTTCCTTAGCGCTATCAACTTTCACAACATTGCCATTTGTCATAGCATCTACAGCACCTGAGACACGGTCCCAATTATTATCACGATCCATCGCATAAAAACGACCCGCAATAGTCGCGATTGATGTCTTAGGCGACATTTCGACAAATTTATCTAAATAACCCAATGCACTTTTTGGTGGGGTATCACGACCATCCAAAATCGCATGTAACTTAACATTCAGACCTTCTTCAATAAAATGGTTTGCCATCAATGCCATATGATCTTGATGTGAATGAACACCGCCCGGTGACAACAGACCCATCATATGAACAGCACCACCACTGGCTTTCATCGCAGAAATAAACTGAACCAATCGTTCGTTTTTCTTGAATTCGCCACTTGCAAGGGCAGCATCAATGCGCGGTAAATCTTGCATGACCACCCGACCAGCGCCCAAATTCATATGACCAACTTCAGAATTACCCATCTGTCCGCTAGGAAGACCAACAAATGTCTCAGAGGCTTGCAAATTCGCCTTAGGGCTAGAGGCGCTTAAACGATCCCAATGTGGTGTATTTGCTTGTGCCACAGCATTATTTTCCTTGGATTGGCGTTCGCCCCAACCATCAAGGATACATAATACAACAGGATTAGGTCTTGTAGAATTTTGTTCAGAAGTCATTTTGTCTGCCATTTAATTAGAATCAGTCGCCTCACTTATATGCGTATTGTTTATATACTGGATCAAACACAAGGTTACCAGTCTTTGAACAGGTTTTTAAGCACGCATTTATTTAACAAAGCAGCCAGCATTATAATGTTAAATGAATGCGGAATAGGTTTTGTGAAATTTCAGGGCTAGAAAGCTTTCCATAACTAGCCTATTGGGCGACAATAGGGCATCTCACTTTAGGAGG
>CBFCZA010000171.1:0-6443 GCA_965602285.1 uncultured Curvivirga sp.
TCGGTTAAACTTGGGGCCGCATATGTTTCAAAAAATGCAAAAGGCATGATGGTCGCACTGTCCGATATGCCTTTTCTCACAGTAGAACATTATCAAACGCTAGCCGCATGTTTTAGGTCTCAATCCCCATCGAAAATGGTTATCCCATATTTTCACGGAAATCGTGGAAATCCCATTGTCATACCAGATGTGTTTTTAACTGAAATCATAGCGGGAGATCTAAAAGCTGGTTGTAAAAAAACCATCGAAAATCATTCGGACAAAGCGATGAAAGTGAATTGCCTATCATCAGCCTATATCAACGATATAGATACACCCAGTGATTATCATGAAAATATTTTGCTGAGAGAGAAAACTTTCCCAGCTTGTTGTTAATAAAATTGGAGATAAAAAATGAAATTAGAAGGTCAACAACAAATCAACGCCAGCCGTGAAGATGTATTTGCAGCATTAAATGATCCGGAAATCTTGAAACTTTGCATCCCCGGATGTGAAACATTAAACAAGGAATCCGACACACAAATGGCTGCAACTGTGAAATTAAAAATTGGTCCCGTCACCGCAAAATTTGCAGGCGAAGTCACATTATCAAATATTAATCCACCTGAAAGCTATACAATTGCAGGCGAAGGAAAAGGCGGCCCCGCTGGATTTGCAAAGGGCGGTGCAGATGTCAGATTAGAAGAAGTCGATGGTGGCACGTTACTTTCTTACGAAGTAAAAGCAGACCTTGGTGGAAAAATGGCCCAACTTGGTGCGCGATTAATGGATTCAACTGCCAAGCGTTTATCAGGTCAGTTTTTTAAGAAATTTGCAGAACTTGTAGAAAACCCTGCTTCTGCAGAGGGCTCTGATGAAAGTGATACTTCTTCCCAAGCAGCACCAGCAGAAAATAATACCGCTGATGATAACGCCCCAAAATCTAACAAATGGTTGATCATTGGCGCTATTATTGCGGCTGCAGTGATAGCCTTATCTTTAACTAATTAGGCAGATTCAAATCATAGGAAAGCCCCCCGATTTCTAAAGAAACCTAAGAAATCGGAGGGCTTTGAATGATTATTCAAAAATTTTATTCAAATTCCATTTGCACAAATACCTGACCTGCATTTTTCTTTGCAAGCTCTTTATAAGTGTTTAAATGCTGGTAATTAGATTGATCAACAGCATAAGAGGCTTTTAAATCACCGCCGTCTTCAATTAATTTTCCAACTTCTCCACGAAGGTAAACCAAATAGCCAAGGGTAAATTCTGTCACAACATCCATTGTTGTTGGTGCCCCATGGCCCGGAACCACATGTTCAGCTTTCAGATCAGCTAAAAGATCCCATGTTTCAACCCAAGCAGCCGTTTCTGTTTCCTCAAAAATAGCCAGCAGGCGTTGATGGAATGCGATATCCCCTGCAATAACTGTTTTCTTCGCAGGTAACCACACGGAAATATCACCGGGACTATGTGCTGGCCCAAGATGTAACGCTTCAATGCGTTCCCCACCTAATTCGATGATATATTCATCTTCAAATGTAATATCAGGCTGAACCACTTCTGATCCCAAGGCCTTATCTTTGAAGCGTGAATAGGTTTGTTGATGAATAATTTCTGCGTTATTTTTAAGTTCTTCCGCGGCATCCACATGTGCAATAATTTCTGCACCTTGTGCTTTCCAATAGCTTGAACCCATAGCCGCATGGCCTTGGCCATTTTCAAGAATGACATATTTAACGGGTTGATCTGTAATTTTTTTAATCTCTGCATGCAGTGATTTAGCCAACAAATAACTAGCACTTGCATTCACAACAACAACTCCTTCAGATGTAACAATGAAGGAAAGGTTATTATTGTGACCTGAATTTAAATAGGACGGTGGGTTTGGCTCCCCGATAGCACTCCAGATACCCGGTGCAACTTCTTGAGGAAGCGAATAGAGCATACTGTCTAAAGCACGATCAGGCACATTTATAGGATTTTCCGCCCCTTTCCATGCAGAAAAACCTTCTGCATAGTTTTTCACATTTGTATAACCCATATTGGTCAGGCTTTGTGCCGCCAACGGGCTTCGTTGATCCGTTCCACAATACACAACAATCGGTGTATCTTTATTGGGGGCAAGTTCCTCTATACGTAATTCCAGCCATCCGCGTGGAACATTCGTATTTTGATAAGACATGATTGTGCCGCCCGTTAAGGTAATTTCCTCTTGGGTACGTAAATCAATTAAAATGCCTTCGGGTGTATCTTTGATCCACTTTTCCAAATCAGCCGTCGCAATTACAGGCGCATTTGCACGTGCATTCTTCAATAATTCTGCGCCAGTTGATGTACCTGCCATTACTGACGTTGACATCAGGCCGGCAAATAATGTTGCGGCCATTAATAGTGAGGTTTTCTTCATGGATGACACCCATTCCTAAATACATTGATATTCAAATATTGCATTATATGTAAATATAAAATCTGCGCAAGAGATACCGTCAGTCACGAGATAAAACATGCAAAATTTCACCGCTTTTTAATAAATCTTTTTTAAGGACAGTATGTTAATCTTCCTCCATCAAAAATCATTTTTTTGCGATCCTAAATAATTACAAGTTTCCTTATGGTCAGGTGCCTATGTTTCCCAATTTATTTTCCTCTATAAAAATTAGAAATCATGAGATTAAGAATAGAATATTATTCACAGGCCATGATACGACACTGCCCACGGATGGGACGATCAATGATGCATTGATCGCCTATCATAAATCACGGGTAGATGGTGGGGTTGGTCTGATTGTGACGCAAGTTGCAGGTATCCACGAAACGGCCCGCTATACCACCCATATCTTAATGGCCAGTGACGATAATTGCATTGATGGATATAGAAACCTAACCGATATGTGCCACAAAGGCGGCACCGTTGTTTTCGCCCAATTATTTCATCCTGGTCGTGAAATTATGGAAAGCCAAAACGGTACCATACCCGTTGCCTATTCTGCCTCTGCCACGCCAAGTGAACGATTTCATGTGATCCCCCGTGAAATGTCTCACGCCATGGTGCAAGAAATGATCGACGGATATGGTGATGCGGCGGCACGTCTTTGTGCAGCCGGTGTTGATGGGGCAGAAATAGTAGCAAGTCACGGATATTTGCCTGCGCAATTTTTAAACCCACGTATCAATAAACGTTCCGATGAATATGGAGGCGAATTGCAAGGCCGTCTTCGTTTCCTAGAAGAAATCATTTCCAATATCCGTCGAAAAACGAACCCGGATTTTGCTATTGGTCTTCGCATTTCTGGAGATGAGAAAAATCCCGATGGCTTGGAAGAGAATGAAAGCCTTCTCGCCATTAAAATTCTTGCGCCGAAACTAGATTATGTAAGTGTTGTTGCAGGGTCCTCTGCCACATTAGGCGGCGGCATTCACATCGTTCCACCTATGGCGATAGAAAACAACTATATAGCCCCCTTCTCTCAACAAGTAAAAGAAGCAGTAGACATCCCTGTTCTTGTTGCGGGGCGTATCAATCAACCCCAAGACGGTGAACAAATCATTGCCCAAGGGCAAGCCGATATGGCCGGCATGACGCGGGCCTTAATTTGCGACCCTACCATGCCCAACAAAGCCAAAGAATCCATGGTTGATGACATACGTGCCTGTATTGGATGCAATCAAGCATGCATTGGACATTTCCATAAAGGGTACCCTATTTCATGCATTCAACATCCAGAAACAGGTAGAGAGCTTGAGTTCTCCCAAATCGTAAAAACAAATACGCCGAAAAAAATTATGGTAGTAGGTGGTGGCCCAGCCGGATTGAAAGCCGCAAGTGTCGCAGCCAAAAGAGGACATGATGTTTCTTTATATGAAGCCGCACCACAGTTAGGCGGCCAAGTAAAGCTAGCTCAACTATTACCAAGCAGGTCAGAATTTGGTGGCATCATTACAAACCTAACAGGTGAAGCTGAAAGGTCAGGCGTTAACATCCACAAAAACACGAGTGTTGACGTAGATTTTATAAAAGCATCAATGCCAGACCATGTAATCATTGCAACGGGGGCAACTCCGTATTTTCCACCCTGCGACCTTGATGGTGCCACAAACATCGTAAATGTTTGGGATCTTTTGCAAGGTAAGGCTAAGACAGGCCATGAAGTCTTAATCGCAGATTGGCGGGCAGATTGGATTGGGGTTGGTATCGCAGAGAAACTAGCAAGAGAAGGTTGCCATGTACGCCTTGCAGTTTGCGCCCCACAGGCAGGGGAATCTCTGCCGCTATATGTACGTGATCACACGGCAGGTACCCTTCATAAATTAGGGGTAGAGACTATTACATATGCCCGCCTATTTGGAAGTGATGGTAGCACAATTTACATGCAACATTTATCCAGTGATGAACCTATTATCATAGATGGCATTGATACATTGGTACTGGCCCAAGGGCACCAATCAAACAATAGCCTAGCAGAAGAGATATCGAAAAATCTACCTGATCTTGGGATGAGTGAAATTGGAGATTGTCTCGCGCCACGAACAGCAGAAGAAGCTGTTTATGAAGGCCTGATTACAAGCTGGGACCTATAGACCACTTACGAAGTCTACAAGACTTTGGCGTTCATGGAGTGGTAATGCGCGATACAAGTCCCGTGCGTCACGCCCTTCCCCATCATGCCAAAGAATGGCTTCTTCAATAGACCGGGCACGTCCATCATGTAAAAGCCGTAACGGTTGGCGTGCAGAAATACCCCATAACGGTGCCGTACGCCATTCATTTGGTTCCGCATCCCCATGGAATAAACCATCTGACAATCCTTGCCCCATGTCATGGAGTAATAAATCCGTATATGGGTAAATAGTTTGGTTTGCCAAATAATTTGGCCAAATATCCTTTGGTAAAATCCAACTTGGTGTATGGCAATTATCGCAGGTAGCCTTTCTAAAAAGCACACGACCCAATTCGTTTCTTGCTTGTGGTTTTGCAGGTGCTAAAGCCCGCTGGAAAGACACCAGTTGATCTAATTGTGACGCCGTGACTTCAAGTCCAATTTGTTTAGCGACTGTTCGACAGGCTAGCTGTTCCCACATGCAATTTTGATCCTGATGCACAGGATTCGTCAACCCCATATCTTCATGTAAGGCTTGTGCCGTTTGGGTGAATAAATTCGCCTTTGAAGCCTTCCAACCAAATCGCCCTAAATGGCGTTGCATACGCGCATCCATGATATTAGCAGCACGCCCAGAAACCCCATCCTTATTTAAGTCATCAGGATCAGCCATTGCGCGTATGTCAGATTCAGGTATGGCTTCTAAAAAACCAATACCCAATAACGGTTGTGCAACACGGCCCGAAAATTTAATGGCCCAACCAAGCTTTCCAAAAGCTAAATCTTCTACCTGATAGCGCGGCATCCTCAAACTATATCGGGTACCATCAATAAATTGCCCATTTACTTTTTCATATTGTAAACTTGGTCGCCCTTCTGCGGGGACATGTGGCAAAGACCGATCGTTTATTTGCTCGCCATAGGCTATATGTCCACGACTGCCCAAATTATCCGTAAAACCAAGACGCAAAACCATAGATGTAAAAGGTTCTGTCGGCCCTTCTGGTGGGCGCCCTCTACCCGCCTGAAAATGGCAACCAATACAAGATACCCTGTTAAAAACAGGCCCTAAACCATCACCATCAGGGGTCAATCCCGGGTATGGTTGCCAATCACGATTAAATAGTTTTCGGCCCAACACCAAATTATTCCTGACCAGTTTATCATTTTCGATATTCAATAGACTTTGGGCCGTTCCTATTTCAGGAAATGACCACAAAAAACTAAAGAGGAAAAAAGAAAGAAAGATACTGCGCATGAAAACGTCCTTGGTTCCCTTCAGGCTATCCTGCTTTGTGTCTTGATGCAATCCAACCCCACCCTCCACATAAAAAAGGCCGTCGATGTTTCCACCGACGGCCTTTAAAGCAGTAGGTTTAAGGTCTAGAATAAACCTTGAACCAAACCTTCGTCATCCATGTGAATTGAATTCGCTGCAGGTACACGCGGAAGTCCCGGCATAGTCATAATCGCACCACACACAACAACAATGAAACCAGCACCAGCAGACAAACGAACTTCACGTACAGGGACTACATGCCCCGTAGGCGCCCCAAGCAGGGCTGGATCTGTAGAGAAACTATATTGCGTTTTCGCCATACAAACAGGCAAATCGCCATAGCCTTCTTCTTCCCAAGCTCTAAGCTGATCGCGAATCTTCTTGTCTGCTACGGCTTCATCTGCGCCGTAAATATTTTTGGCAACTGTATTAATTTTTTCCATCAACGGCATGTCATCTGGATAAAGTGTACGGAACTGCGCCGTTCCACCTTCGACCAATTCAACTACTTTTTCTGCAAGCTCTTTTGTACCTGCAGAACCATCAGCCCAATGATTTGCTTCAATCGCATCAACACCGAA
>CBFCZA010000172.1:0-6412 GCA_965602285.1 uncultured Curvivirga sp.
GACATAGAGGTAACAATATCACCTGGGCGTTGGGCATTACCATCAGGCATGTTCTCAACCAAACCGATAACGCCAACCGCATTCACTTTTGCTTCACGTCCGGCAAGGGCTTTCATCAGCCCTAAAACAACACCAGAACCACCCATATCCCACTTCATCTCATCCATACCGGGACCAGGTTTAAGGGAAATACCACCGGTATCAAATGTCACGCCTTTTCCTACGAATGCTAATGGGGCATCAGAATTTCCTGCCCCTTTCCAGTCCATAACTACAAGCTTGCTTTCACGGCGCGACCCTTGACCTACACCAAGCAATGCACCCATTCCAAGCTTTGTCATTTCTTCTTCGCCAAGAACGCTTACTTTGACGCCAAGCTCACTTAATTTCTCAGCTTCATTTGCCAAAGTCTCAGGGTAAATGATGTTTGGTGGTTCAGAAATAACGTCACGCGTTAAATAAACACCCTCTGCTACTGCATTCAACTTATCAAAAGCCTGATCAGCAGAAGAAGCAGATTGGGTAACAAATGTTACTTCAGCAACGAAAGACGATAAATCATCCTTCCCTGTCATATATTTTTCAAAGCGATATGCCCCAAGCTTCATTCCAAAAGCAACCTCGGCCGCCATATCGGCAGCATCACTTCCATCTACATGAATAATCGCAGACTTCACATTTGACGCCATCATTCGGCCAACAAGTGTACCGCCAATTTTTTGATTCGAAAGCTCATTAACCTCTTTTCCCAAACCAACTAGATATAAATGATCACCTTCTAATCCGGCGGGGGCAAGTATCTCAGCGATCTGTGCTGTTTTTCCAGTAAACTTACCAGTTTTCACACCGCGCGACACAGCACCAGAAGTCACATCATCCATAACTTGGGCTGAAGGGCTTAATTTACGCCCCTCTTCTACACCAACAACGACACAATCTGCTTTTGCAGGCGATTTAGTTGTAAAATTAATTTTCATAATAGATATCTAGTCCATATTTGTAATAATATAAGGCAGGTTTTACGCCAGCCATATGTAGTTTTCTATAGTTAGTGATAACTATCCCTAAGCCCACGTCAAGTGCTCGATCAAACCAATGCTTCAAAATAAAAGGGATAATTATACAAAATCAACGATCATTTCATAACATTCGCTATCAATCACTAGACAGTTAAGGCCGAACAGCTTAGTAAAAACATATGTTCAAATTTAATTTATAGTTATTCTTTATCTTTGGAATAAATAGAATTAAGCCCTATTTAAATTGATCAAAAACAAACAACTAAACGGAAGATTCCTGTTATATGCTGAGTCGAATCACAGCCTATATAGCCAAACAAATCGGTAGTGTTGCCATCATAGCGACATTAGCCATGTGCATCCTTGTGACTTTAGTTCAATCCGTTAAATTTGTTGATATGATCGTTAGTAATGGCCTACCAATAAGTGACTTTTTTAAAATGTCACTTTTAGCAGCCCCAAGGTATCTTAGCTATTTGATCCCAATAGTATTGTTTGGAGCAACCTTATTCACCTACAATCGAATGTCTACAGATAGTGAACTTGTGGTTTTACGCGCAGCAGGATTAAGCCGCCTGAGGCTCGCGCGTGGGGGTATTATTTGTGGAATAATGGCTATTTTTGCTAGTTTATCTATTACCCTTTATTTCATGCCTCTTTCTCAAATGGAATTACGTGGAATTATATCCCAAGCACGCTCCCAAGTAGGGTCAGCAATCCTACGTGAAGGTCAATTTACGAATATTGGACCAGATTCTACTATTTATATCCGTGAAAAATTAGGTGAAACAACCTTGCTTGGTTTAATTTACCATAACAAAGCTGATAAACTGACAATTATTGCAGAACGTGGAAATATTGTAGAAACGGCTGAAGGGCCTCGTATTATTGTCTATAATGGCAATAAACAAGTGCTAGAAAAAGGTGAATTGCATATCTTAGAGTTCAAGAAATCTACGCTAGATATTGGCTTAACAAAAGAACAGCAGCAATCGCGTTGGCGTGGCCCAAATGAACGTTTCATTATGGAACTTCTTTATCCCAACAGTAACAATCCTAATGATGTTCAATATTTTAATAAGCTGATTGCGGAAGGACACTCCAGAATATTAACACCCTTATTCTGCTTAACGCTGGCTTTTATTGCTATGGCATCCCTTCTTTCCGGCACCCATAGTAGGCATGGACAATTCATTCCTATAGCTTCATCAATTGCCTTTATGCTGATCAATCTTATTCTTCACGTATGGCTCACGAATGCATCTGGAAAAAACCCGCAACTACTCTATGCTATGTACGGAAATGCGATAATTCCGATTATTATTTCCCTTTATGTTTTATCGGATCGAAATAGAATGAAAAGAAACCCATCAGCAAAAGGAAGCTCTACTAAGCTTACTTCAGAGGGGGTTTCATGAGCCGTTTTATAGGAACCCTTCCTCTTTACATATCAAAACGTTTTATATTTTGGATATTTTTTGTTTTCTTGTCCTTAAGCTTTCTATTTGCTTTATTTGACTTTGTTGAATTAATGCGACGTGCCTCAGGAAAAATAGATGCAAATATCAACGTGATATTGCAAATGAGCATATCAAAACTTCCTCATCTTATTCAGGATATTTTTCCCTTCATTATGCTGTTTGGCTCATTGATTTCTTTCTGGAGATTATCCAAAACCAGTGAATTAATTGTCGCAAGAGCGGCTGGTTTTTCGGCATGGCAATTGCTTCGCCCAGCTTTAATCATCGCATTTACACTTGGCCTCATACAAATAACTGCTTTTGGTCCACTAGCGGCAAGTATGTATAAAAAATTTGAAATACTAGAAAACCAATTTTTGAAAAAAATAGATAATCAATTATCATTATCAGGTACCGGATTATGGCTTCGACAAGGAAGCAAAGACAGACAAGAAGTAATTCATGCTGAAACCGCCTTAAATGGAGGCAATGAATTACAAAATGTAACTGTTTATTTATTCCAAAATATTACTGACTATACGGGCCGTATTGACGCAAAATCAGCCACATTGAACAATGGCTATTGGTCCTTATCTACAGTAACAATCGCTATATCAGGGGAACCTTTAAAAATACTCTCATCATATAATATCCCGACCTCTTTAACAGGTAAAAAGATTAAAGATAGTTTTAGCTCTGAAGACACATTATCATTTTGGATTTTGCCCCGCTTTATTGAAACCCTTGAAGAGGCAGGCTTTGACGCCTCTAACCATAAACTAAGGTTTCACAGTTTACTAGCAACACCATTTTTATTTTGTGCTATGGTATTGATTGCAGCTGCTTTTTCCATTCGTGTAAATCAAAGACGTGGTGCCTCATTTTTAATTTTAGGTGGAATAGGTTGTGGCTTTTTACTTTACTTTTTTACGAATGTAGTTCATGCACTTGGATTATCTACAGGAATTCCGGTATGGGTTGCCGCATGGATTCCTGCAGGGGTTAGTGTCATGTTAGGGGTAACCGCCCTTCTTCATACCGAGGACGGTTAAAGCGAATGAAAAAACTATCATTCAAGCGATTATTAATGTCAGGTATAGCCCTAACGATTGGCTATGCGTTTATCATTCCCTTAGCATTAAATCCTGCGTTTGCATTAGAAGTGATTACTGAAACTCCTTCTCAAGGAAAAATAGCTCAAGAAAACACAACTAAAGAGCCGCCAGTCTTCTTACAAGCAGATGAAGTGAACTACGATGAAACGTTATCCCTTTTTATAGCAAAAGGTAATGTTGAATTGATGCAAGAGGATAGAATTCTGCTTGCTGATACACTAAGTTATAGCCAAATAAATGATACTGTAACGGCTTCCGGCAATGTGCAAATACTAGAACCTTCTGGCGATGTTATGTTTGCTGAATATGCTGAATTAACAAACCAGTTGGCTACGGGAACACTTCATAAAATCCGTATTCTAATGCAAAATAACGCACGCGTATCTGCAAATGGCGCCAGAAAGATTTCTGAATCTAAAACAGAGGTTGCTCGTGGGGTTTATTCCCCATGTGATGTTTGTAAAGAAGATCCTGAACGATCTCCCCTCTGGCAAATTAAAGCAGACAAAATTGTACATGATAAAGCAGCCCAAACCATAGAATATTATAATAGTTGGATGGAGATAGCAGGGCTTCCTATCGCATATAGCCCATATTTTCAGCACCCCGATCCAAGTGTAGAAAGAAGTTCAGGTCTTCTACCTCCTTCCATTGGTAGCAATGATAATTTTGGATCTTTCTTACGAGTCCCCTATTTTGTAGCTATTTCTGAAGATAAAGACCTTACTGTAGATCCCATTTATACGGTAGAAAAAGGCTTCTTATTCTCAGGTGAATACCGTCAGGCATTTGATAGCGGTGACCTCATAGTTGAAGCAAGCTTTCTTCAATCTGATGATTGGATTGATAACAATGTTACAAAAAAAGGAAACTCTCGCTGGCATATTGCATCAGCAGGCAGCTATGAAATTGACGATACATGGCGTTGGGGGTTTGATCTAAATCGACAAAGTGATCGACAGTATATGGATCGCTACTCTTTCTGGGGAACTCCCGGGAATACACTTGATAGTCAAATAAATTTTGAAGGTTCCCGTCAAAGAAACCACCTAAAAATTGAGGCTTTATCTTGGCAAGATTTGAGAGCAGTCCAAACCATCAAACAGCCACTTCTTTTGCCACATATCACTTATGCTGGTCTTGGGGAATCTGACCAGTATGGTGGACGCTGGAGTCTTGACGCTAGCCTACGTGGCTTAAAGCAAAAGTCCGCATCAAAAAGTTTACGAACAAGTGCCAAGGCTGGCTATGGTATCAATAAAACAACATCATTTGGTTTAGCTACCTCTTCAAATATTTCATTCCAAAGTGATTTATATAAAACCAATCATCTTGATGGATTAAACCTAGAAGATGGATATACGGCTCGTTTCACACCACGGGCATCTATCTTAGGAAGAATACCTTTTTATCAGGTAACAGAATCTGGAACTCAGATTATAGAGCCTATGGCAGGCTTCTTCGCATCTCCTAACGGGGGGCATGATAAAGATATACGAAATGATGATAGTCTTGTTGTTGAGCAGGATGAAGCTAGCCTATTTTCTGATGACATGTCACCGGGAATTGACCGTATGGAAACAGGCACTCGTTTTTCATATGGCTTAAGGCTCGCTCATTATTTTCAAAATAATTTTGAAGTTCAAGGAACTATCGCCCAAGCTTATCGTTTTTCTGAAGATGCATTACTTCTATCAGACACAGGCATTGATGAAGGTGCCTCTGATTATTTCGGATCTATTTCTATTCGTCCAAATGATTTTGTAAACGTAAGTTATAGTTTTCGTCTTGATCAGAACGATTTTAATAATACACGAAACGAGACACAACTTCATATTGGTAAAGGTACCACAAGCTTTTCCACAAGATATACAGATATCGAGAAAGATTTAAATTCGTCGTCAACCGATATCAAAGAGTTAAACCTAACCGGCTCAGTTGGTATTGATGATTACTGGAAGGCTACAGGTTATTGGTTGCATGATTTGAAAGCTAAAAATAGCCGAAATGCTGGCCTAGCACTTACCTATGAAGATGAATGTTTTATTTTTAGCACTAATTACGTACGTGATTTCACTCTAGATGGTGACAAATTGCCTTCAGATAGTATTATGTTTAAACTGACCTTCAAAACATTAGGCGAAATACAGTAAGATCTAACTAGCTATTTCCCTTCTAATTAATGACTTTTTCAACTATTGAGCTTTTTTCATGCCTATGTTTATACGCTTCTTATCTTTATCCATATCAATTATTTGCTTTGTTTCCATAGCGAATTCGCAATCTATCAAGATTGCCGCAGTTATAAATGACGATATAATCACAGTTTATGATTTACAGAGCCGCGTTAACTTCATGATCTTCTCTTCAAACGCGAAACCTGACCAAGCGGGGGTCAGACGCGTTCAAAGTGAAGCCTTACGAAATTTGATTGATGAGAAGTTAAAAGTTCAAGAAGCTAGCCGTCACAATATATCAGTTGCTGATGCATCAGTGACAAAAGAAATTAAAAACATTGAGAAACGAAATAGAATGCCTGAAAATGGCCTTGCTTCTGTTTTAGCGCAAAATAATGTAGAAATAAGCACCCTTAGAAATAGAATTCAAGCTAACCTAATATGGCGCCGCTATGTTGGGCGAGAATTAAGAAGAAAAATTCGTATTTCTGAAGATCAAGTTGACGATGAATTGGAAATCATCTCATCGCAAGCAGATAAGACACAAAAAAGAGTTTTTGAAATTTTCATGCCTTTAGAGTCAATAGAAGAAGAAATCGAAACCCGTGCGACTATAATTCAGGTTAGAAATGAAATTATAA
>CBFCZA010000173.1:0-6395 GCA_965602285.1 uncultured Curvivirga sp.
AATGGGAAACAAGCGAATCCTTACTTCTTATCGCCATAGACGAACTCATCAACACGCATAGCATCAGCCCGAAAACACATAGTGCCTTACGGGATCATTACACCCCAGCGCAAATCATGGATATAATCGCCATCCACGGTATGTATGTGATTTTAGGGTGTATGATTAACACGTGGGGCCTTGAACTAGATCAACATGTCCTAGACAAAATTCCAGAAGGCATCACACAAGAGAAATTTGAAGCTGAGTTCCCCAGAACATAAGTCAGAAGATAGATTAAGGAAATAACACCATGGGCAAGGTCCAGAATATAGCCATCATCGGTGGCGGTCTCATTGGCATGAGTTGGGCCAGCCTGTTTCTTGCCCGTGGCATGAACGTCACAATCGTTGATCCACGCGCAGAAGCTGAAGAGGAATTTCAAGCCTTCATCAAAGAAGCTTGGCCGATGTTAGAAGCGTTAGACTTAACGCAAGCAAAAGAAATTGCGACGGCTAAGTTCGTAAGGAGCATCAGCGACCTTTCAAATATAGACTTTGTCCAAGAATGTGGCCCTGATCGTATAGAGATCAAACAACAAATCATAGATGACCTTGAACAAGTGATTGGTGAGAATGTTATCATTTCCTCTAGCACATCTTCCCTCATGGCATCAGACATACAAGCCAACGCAAAACATCCTGAACGCATATTGGTAGGACATCCGATGAACCCACCCCATATGGTGCCGATGGTGGAACTAGTACCGGGTAAGAAAACCACAGAAGAAACCTTGATTAACGCAGAAACATTCTACACCGACATGAAACGCGTACCCATCCGCGTCAAAAAGGAAGTGGTGGGGCATCTTGCCAATCGCCTGACCTCCGCCCTATATCGCGAAGCTGTTTACCTTGTGGCAGAAGGCATTGCCTCCGTCGAAGATATCGACAAAGCTATTACCTATGGCCCCGGTATGCGATGGGCTATAATGGGTCCTCACCTTACCTATCATATGGGCGGCGGCAAAGGCGGCTATAAACATTATCTGGATCACCTTGGCCCAACACAAGAAGCACGATGGAAAGAACATGGCACGGCTGCGTTAACTGAAGATTTAAAAGCAGAGCTGATCAAAGGCATGGATGAAGAGCTTCAAAAACAAGATACAGACACCCTCTCCTCTCGCCGTGACGCCGCCCTTGTTGAGATCTACCAGCTGAAACAGAAATACGGATTGTAACAAACATAAGCCAGAACATAAAAAAACAAAAAGAGAATATAACATAAATAAAACTTAACTTAGGCCGATAAATTTCCTACATCAAAAAGGTGTCATCACAAATAACCCTACCCTTTTAACCCTGCCCTTATTGATAAATATGAAGGGAATTTAATTCCAAACACTCAGAATAATTACGAAGAACATGAATTAGCCCGCCTTAAAAAAAATGATGCAATCCCCTGCATATTGGCGTGACCGTGATCCCGATATTGTAAAAAAAGTCACGAAAGGTTTTGAAAAACTCTATGACGCGCCCGCAAATGACCAAGACCTTGCCGAGGCCCGACAAGGCCAACTTGCCAATGTGATTGGTATAAATGGCCAAAAGAACAAAAAAGATACATTAATCGCCCATCTCACCCCTGGAGAGACCATCATCCCCCTCTCCGCCCAAACCCCAGAACTTATGGAACATATAGAAGAAGTTCTAGGCGAAGACCTCCCCACCTACACCGTTGGTTCAGGAGACGAACAAATCAACCCAGAAAGCGGCTTGCCTGCTTTTGCTGGTAAATAAGACTGTAATGCTGGTGTCGAAATAGTAAGCCCAGAGAATTTTGCTCAAATCCCCCTTGCTCAAGGTTTTTCAAAGATCGTATTCGAATATTTAATGAACAACACATTATAAGCAGCGCCATAGATGCATACCAACAAAGGTCGAATAACGTCATTGAAAATTACATTTTCCTACCGGAACCAATTCAGGCCAGCGCAGAGACGATTGATTACGAACACCCATTCTGGGTCGATTCAGTTGAGAACGATGCCAATTAAACCCAAAAAGCGAAAAGTTAACCTTCCATCCCCGTTTTTCATCGTACCTAAGCGCGATAATTAAATTGCAATTCTTCATAAAATATGGCCTTAAGGGACTATGTTTAATGAAGTAAAAGATATTGCAGGTCTACTGCTGCCGGGGCAGACTATATTAGGTCTGGATCTGGGTTCAAAAACCATTGGTATGGCTATTTCTGATCCGTCGTTAAGGATTGCTAGTCCTATTGGGACTGTGCGTCGTTCAAAATTCACGAAGGATGCAGAAGAATTAGTCGAGAAAATGGAGCGCCATAATGTGGGCGCGCTGATTTTTGGCATGCCGTATAATATGGATGGTTCAGAAGGTCCCCGCACACAATCGACCCGTCAATTTGCGTGGAATTTGAAACATCACGGCCTTGATATGCCTGTTGGTTTTTGGGACGAGCGCCTTTCAACCGTTGCGGTGGAACGTGTGATGATCGAACAAGCGGACATGAGCCGTAAACGCCGCGCCGAAGTGGTCGATAAGGCTGCTGCGGCCTATATCCTTCAAGGTGCCTTAGACTTCATCCAAACAACCCTTTAAAGGATAGGCCCAAATGTTTTCCATAACCCTAACCATTGCGCCTGTATTTGTGCTATTGATGTTAGGGTTTGGATTACGAAAACGGGGCTTTGTTTCTGAAGAAATTTGGGCGGGCCTCGATAAATTAGTCTATTGGGTTTTATTCCCTGCCCTATTATTTACCAAGACAGCCATCGCCCCATTAGGGGGAGATATACTGCTGCCCTACCTCACCAGTCTAGAGGCAGGTATTTTCTTAAGTGGCCTGTTTATTTGGCTGTGCATTCCCCTTATCAAATCAAAACTGAGCAATCCATCTATCAGTTCGGTGTATCAAGGGGCCATACGTTACAACACCTACATGGGGTTTGCGGTCCTTGTCGCGACCCAAGGGCCGGAAGCACAATTCTATGGCGCCTTAGCAACCGCTGTCATGGTGCCTTTCGTTAATGTTTTATGTGTAAGTACTCTTGCGACCCTACATGGAAATCCTGACCAACATATTGTAAAACGCATTCTACTAGATCTCTATCGTAATCCTCTTTTACGGGCGATTATTTTAGGCGTTGCTTGGAACATTACTGGTTTAGGGCCAATACCTATTATCATGCCCGTTCTTGAATCCCTTTCCAGCGCAACACTTGCCATGGGCCTATTGAGTGTTGGGGCGGGATTAAGACTTCGTGCGTTAAAAACCGCGAGTCTACCGCTTGTGCTTTCGATGATAGGCAAGTTCCTCATTCTTCCGGGTGTGACTTATTTAGGACTTACCCTTTGGGGGCTTGGTGGCCTTCCTGCCTTCACTGCCTTTTTGTTTAGTTGCCTACCCACGGCAGCGTCTGGATATGCGCTTGCCCGCCAAATGGGCGGTGATTCAACTTTGATTGCTGGAATTATCACCATCCAAACTTTATTTGCCATGGCTATTTTGCCATTTGTTATATTGCTTGGAACATATTTATATCTATAGAAATTTAAAGCGGAAACACTGATTTCGCTTGCAAATTTCGCTAAAATTTATAGGCTGTTTTTTTAATGACTGATACGCAAGCGCCAGCTGATTACAGCACCTTATTCCCTCACCCCCATCTTCTGGGCATAGAGGGACTTTCACCTCAAGATATTACACAAATTCTTGATCTCGCGAACCATTATGCAGAGCGTAACCGCACGCGCCAAAAGAAGCTACAACTTCTGAATGGCCTAACGGTGATCAATCTATTCTTTGAAAATTCCACGCGAACAAGTACCTCCTTTGAACTTGCAGGAAAAAGGCTAGGCGCTGATGTGATCAATATGATGGCATCCAGTAGTTCTATCAAAAAAGGGGAAACTCTGATTGATACGGCCATGACACTGAATGCCATGCATCCTGATGTTCTTGTGGTTCGAAATGGTGAATCAGGTTCTGTTAGCTTACTGTCGGAAAAAGTGAATTGCGCTGTTATCAATGCGGGTGACGGACAACATGAACATCCCACACAGGCCCTTTTAGATGCATTAACCATTCGCCGCCGCAAAGGGAAACTTGCAGGATTAACCGTCGCGATTTGTGGTGACATCGCCCATAGTCGTGTGGCGCGATCCAACATTCATCTTCTTCATACCATGGGCGCACGGGTTCGTATTGTTGCCCCACCGACACTTCTTCCTGGGGCGGCTGATCGATTAGGTGTAGAGGTTCATACGGACATGCGTGAAGGCATCAAAGATTGTGATATCGTCATGATGTTGCGATTGCAGTTAGAACGGATGCAAGGGTCATACGTACCATCTACTCGTGAATACTTCCGTTTCTTTGGTCTTGATCAAGAGAAACTATCACATGCCAAACCTGATGCTCTTGTTATGCATCCCGGCCCGATGAACCGTGGCGTTGAAATTGATGCTGACATTGCAGATCATGTGGATCGTTCCGCTATTTTGGATCAGGTAGAAATGGGGGTTGCCGTGCGTATGGCCTGCCTTGACCTTCTAACCCGCCCAATTCAGATAAAAGAAGGAGCATCATCATGAGGCCACTAAGCCAATCCCGTATTGCTTATGTAAATGCACGCCTTTTAGATCCAGCCACAGGCCTTGATACCAAAGGTGCAATGCTTGTTGAAGATGGTGTTATCTCTGACTTTGGCCCAAATTTGTTTAAAAGCGGCGCCCCGTCTGTAGATAAGGTAATTGATTGTCAGGGCCTATGCCTTGCCCCCGGCATGGTCGACCTTCGCGTAAATGTACGCGAACCGGGCGAAGAACATAAAGGCACATTTGACAGTGCCACAGACGCCGCAAGCGCAGGGGGCGTTACATCCTTTGTCGCCCTTCCCGATACAGACCCTGTTGTCGATGATGAAGCAGGTGTTCGATATGTGGCACGCCGTGCACGCCAACTTAAGAAAACAAAGATTTATAGCTATGGTGCCATCACACGTAATTTAGAGGGTAAAGAACTTACAGAATTCGGCATCCTTCGTGATGCAGGTGCTGTTGCCTTTACTGATGCGACCAAGGCCGTTGCTAATGCCGGTGTCATGCGTCGTGCTCTCAGTTATTCAACCGCCTTTGACCTACTACTGGTCCAACATGCAGAAGAACCTGATCTTGCGGGATCTGGGGCGATGAATGGCGGCGAACTTGCCAGTCGTTTAGGGTTACCATCTATTCCGCGCTTATCGGAAGTCATGATGATAGAGCGTGATTTACGCTTAGTTGAAATGACAGGTGCACGTTATCATGTAGGCAACGTTACAACCCGTGAATCTGTGGACGTTATCAGACGTGCAAAACGACATGGTTTGTCAGTAACTTGCGGCACATCCCCTCATTATTTCGCGCTCAACGAAACAGCGGTCGGCGATTATCGTACCTTTGCAAAAGTATCGCCACCTCTTCGTGAAGAAACGGATCGCCGTGCCATTGTAGAAGCCTTGGCTGATGGTACAATTGATTGCGTGAATAGTGACCATGCCCCCCATGATGCAGAATCAAAAAGGCTACCTTTTGCACAAGCTGCATTTGGCATCATTGGGCTTGAAACCTTGCTTCCTATTTCATTGGAACTTTATCATAATGGTCATATGTCTTTATTAGATGTAATTGCGAGTTTGACGAATAAGCCAGCGAATTTATTGAACCTACCTGCCGGCCATTTAAAAATTGGAGCGGCAGCTGATTTGATGATTTTTGATCCAGAAGTTCCTTGGCAAATTGATGAAGGAAAATTCCTCAGCAAGTCAAAAAATACCCCCTTTGATAAACGCCCAGTCCAAGGGAAAGTAATGGCTACCATCGTTGATGGTCGTATCTTGTATCGTGACCCAAGCTTCAAATAAAAAGTAAAATTAAAAGGATGTCATCATGATGGAATATGGACAAGCAATAGATTGGAGCCTTGGTTGGCGCGCCCTTTTTGGTGGATATCTTTTGGGTTCGATTCCTTTTGGCTTAGTCCTTGCCTTTTTAGGTGGCTATGGGGACATTCGCAAAATTGGCTCCGGAAATATTGGGGCTACAAATGTTTTGCGCACAGGCAATAAAATACTCGCCCTCCTGACTTTATTGCTCGACAGTGGCAAGGGGGCTATTGCCGTTTTACTTTTTACCTATTCCTATGGTCCTATGGCTGGGCTTTTGGCTGGCATTGCGGCTGTCGTCGGACATAACTTCCCCCTTTGGCTTAAATTTAAAGGTGGCAAAGGTGTTGCAACAACCCTAGGAACTTTAGCTGCAATTTTTTGGCCCGCAGGATTGGGGGCCGCCCTCACATGGTTGGTGGCGGCCGCTTTATTTCGCATATCATCCCTCTCTGCTTTA
>CBFCZA010000174.1:0-6349 GCA_965602285.1 uncultured Curvivirga sp.
TTATTCGAAGTAGCGGGTCGCTTTGTTAATCCTACTTCCATTGTGAAAAGTGAACTCGGTGTCGCAATCATGGGTGTCTCCATCATTGCAACTCTGCTTTTAGTCACTTTTCAAACATATGTAGCCAAAAAGACAAATTCTGTAGCGATAAAAGCAGATAGTGTTCATTATAAAATGGATGTACTCTCCAATGCTGCTGTCATCATTGCTTTATTGCTTACGGAATTTTTCAAGATCAATTGGCTTGATCCATTGTTTGGACTATTGATTTCTCTCTATATTTTGAAAGCAGCATGGGATATTTTCATGGAATCTTATGATATGCTTATGGATAAAGAGCTCCCTGATGAAGATCGGGAGAAAATTCAAACTTTAGCATTAGGCTTTCCCGATATTCTTGGGGTTCATGATTTACGAACAAGGCAATCAGGCCCTAATTGTTTCATTCAAATGCATCTTGATATGAATGGATCATTATCTTTAAATCGTGCTCACGCGGCGGCTGATGCCGTCGAAAAAGAAGTCATGGCGGCCTTTCCTGGGTCGGAAGTCATGGTCCATCAAGATCCAACTACACCAAATACGGAACCTGAAGCACCAACAGATGATCATATCCAATCGGTTTAATTAACTACCTCACAAGAAAAGAATACATAATGTCAAAATCAGATCAACGTCCTACAGTTATTCTAACAGGTGCCAGTCGTGGTATTGGACATGCGACGGTTAAACGTTTTTCTGATGAAGGTTGGATGATCATTACATGTTCCAGAGAAGATATCCCTGAACATTGCAAAGCAGATCCAAATTGGGCCTTGCATATTCCAACTGATTTAACAGACCAAAAATCAGTTGCGGATTTTATTCATAAGGCGAATGAAGCGATGGAAGGGCGTGCATTAAACGCCTTGGTCAATAATGCCGCAGTATCCCCAAAAACATCTTATAAAGAACGATTAGGTTGCTTAAATGGTGATACCGATAAATGGCGTGAAGTATTCGAACTTAACTTTTTCACTCCCCTAACATTATGTCGTGGTTTTGCAGCAGCCCTTGGGCGTGGTGCTCGGGAAAATGGGGCTGGGGTAGTAAATATCACTTCTATTGCTGGCCATTCTATTCATCCATTTGCAGGATCTGCTTATTCTACTTCTAAGGCAGCATTATCTGCCCTCACCCGTGAACTGGCTGTAGAATTTGCCGAATTAGGAGTTCGTGTGAATGCGGTTGCCCCGGGTGAAATTGCCACTGAAATGATTGGTCCCGAATATGAACCATTGGTTTCCAGAATTCCACTGCAACGCATGGGTACAGCGGATGAAGTTGCAGGTTGTGTATATCAATTATGCAATAATGATTTCAGCTATGTCACAGGGACAGAGGTCTTTGTCACGGGTGGGCAACATGTCTATTAAGACTTACCTCCGTTAGTTTTTTCATTGCGACGCACAACAGCAGGACCAGTTTCATACCATCCTTTTGATGCATTCACGATTTTTACCAACGACAGCATCACAGGGACCTCAACCAGAACACCAACAACCGTCGCAAGCGCAGCGCCAGAATCAAATCCAAAGATACTAATGGCTGCAGCGACTGCAAGTTCGAAGAAATTACTGACCCCAATCAATGACGATGGTGCCGCAATACAATGCGCCTCACCACTTGCACGGTTTAAATAGTAAGCCACCCCAAAATTGAAATAAACCTGAATGATGATCGGTACAGCTAACATGGCGATGATCAATGGTTGTGCTATAATCTGCTCCCCTTGGAAGGCAAAGAGTAAGACCAATGTCAATAAAAGGGCAAAGATAGACAAGGGTTGAAAAACATTTATAAGATTTAAAAGTCCCTGTTCCCCTTTAGTAGAAAGTGCAACCTTTCGAATGATTTGGGAAATGATCACTGGAATAACAATATATAGACCAACGGATAACAATAATGTTTCCCACGGAATGACTATAGATGAGAGCCCCAGCAACAGCCCAACAATTGGGGCAAATGCAACAACCATTATTAAATCATTTAAGGCCACTTGAGTAAGGGTAAAATGGGGTTCGCCTTTTGTAAGGTTACTCCATACAAAAACCATGGCTGTACAAGGTGCTGCCGCTAATAGAATTAGGCCTGCAATATAACTTTCATGTTGTTCTGCGGGCAAATATGGTTCGAACACATACCCGATAAAGATAAGACCAAGTAAAGCCATAGAAAAAGGCTTTATTCCCCAGTTGATTAATAAGGTAATCCCCATACCACGCCAATGTTCTAACACTTGGGAAAGTGCTGAAAAATCGATTTTAACCAGCATAGGTATGATCATTAGCCAAATTAAAATGGCCACAGGAATATTCACACTGGCAATTTCAGCACCACCAATAGCCTGAAATACCGTAGGGAAAAAATGCCCTAGCGCAACGCCAGCGACAATACATAAAGCCACCCATATGGTTAGAAACCTTTCAAATATGGACATTCTTTACTTCTCCTAAATTTATGCGTGGGGCGATTATTAATTTTAAAATTCAGCTTTTGCTTCAGCTTCTTCCAACCACAAGATACGCTTTTCTTGCTGCTCAATATCCATCGACAAGCTTGGTCCTATCATCCCTTGTCCGTGAGTGGCATGAAGATCTTTTAATCGTGCAAGTTCACCTTGGTGGAACTCTTTTATGAGTTCCAATTGATCAAGCAGATCGTCACCTTCTAAATAATCCAAAAACCTAAGCTTTAGGAAATAAACAAGACGCCCAGTCTCATCCATCGGTACACGTAAGGCCGATGCCATGAGTAAATAAAAACTATTCTGACCTTCCGTGGTAATAACCAGACTTGTTTGGTCTGTTACCACGGCCCCCTTATCTGCTGGCGCGATCAAACCTTCAAGTCTTAGAATTTCAAGAGAAGATCCTAATAAATCTAAATTAGGCCCCACAACACGAGAAACGACATGGCGAATATCTTGCGCTAATTCTGCATAGGTTTGTGGGTTACCCATCAACGCACCAAGGGCTGCAAGCTTTATTGCTTCAGCTGGAATAAGTACTTTATCTTGATACATTCCACATGCCTTTCTAGAGTGACCTAGCACTTTTCATATAATATAGTTTCTTATGATATAGCGATCTTCGTTGTTAAAAGCCAGTTCATAAAAAGCAGGTTGATTAAAAAAGGCAGCACTGAATGTACTGCCTTTTTTGGACCATCATATGAGATGAAATTATTGTGGTGACATACCACGGATCTTCTCACTCCGTCGGCGTAGCAATTCTAGCGTCGCCAGAAGAATGATAGAGATAGTGATAAGCAAGGTAGCAACAGCCAAAATAGTTGGGCTAATTTGCTCCCGCAACCCTGACCACATTTGACGCGGAATAGTTCTTTGTTCAAATCCACCAAGGAACAGAACCAACACGACCTCATCAAATGATGTGATAAAGGCAAATAGGCCACCTGATATTACACCAGGCGAAATAAGCGGCACTGTGATTTTAAAGAAAGTTCGAGTTGGATTTGCCCCTAAACTAGCAGCAGCACGCACAAGAGATTGATCAAAACCAACCAACGTCGCCGTCACTGTAATAACGACAAACGGTGTACCTAATGCCGCATGGGCAAGAATAATACCGGGGTAGGTCTGTGCTAATCCAATTTGAGAGTAGAAAAAGAACATACCCGCCGCAGTAATAATCAATGGAACAATCATCGGCGAAATCAAAATCGCCATAATAACACCTCTAAATGGAAGGTAAGAACGGCTAAGTCCTAAAGCCGCCAAAGTTCCAATTGAAGTAGAAAGCAGCGTCGCAGCGATACCAATGATAAAGCTATTTTTAATAGAATGAACCCATTGCTCATTATTGATAATATCTTCATACCACCGCATAGAAAATGCAGAAGGCTCAAGGGCTAGCATTCCGGGTGAAAATGTAAAGTAAGGTTCTGCATTAAAAGAAAGCGGTACGATAATCATGATCGGTATGATCAAGAATAAAAAGATCGAGGCGCAAATAATTCTAAAGGAATAATACCAGCTACGCTCTATTAAACCTGCATATGGAGGAAGAGATGCCATCTTGTTTTTCCTACCCTTAACCGAGTTTCATGTTGTCGATACCGACAATACGATCGTAAATCCAATAAGCCAGAATGATACATCCTAACAACACACCACCCAATGCGGCAGCCAGTCCCCAGTTCAACGATTTCTGCATATGGAATGCAATCATATTACTAATAAGTTGCCCGTCTTGACCACCAACCAATGCTGGTGTGATATAGTAACCAACAGCAAGAATGAAGACCAAGATAGATCCAGCACCAATTCCTGGTACTGATTGTGGAAAATAAATCCGTACGAAAGCAACTAATGGATTTGCACCTAATGACAATGCAGCACGCATATAATTTGGTGAAATACCCTTCATCACTGAATAAAGAGGTAATACCATGAATGGTAAAAGAATATGTGACATGGCAACAATTGTACCTGTCATATTGTAAATCATCTGAATACGACCGTCATCAGAAATGATCCCTAACCACACCATAATATCATTTAACGTGCCCTGTGTTTGAAGCAACACAATCCACGATGTTGTTCTTACCAGTAAAGATGTCCAGAATGGTAACAATACAAGAATCATCAGAAGGTTACTTGTGCGAACAGGCAATGTCGCCATCAAATACGCAATAGGGTAAGCTAAGAAAATAGTAATGACAGTGATCGCTAAACTAACCGCAAAGGTTTTTACAAATAATTGTACATAAATACGATCGCGTTCTTGAACACGTTCATATTCACCTTCGGGGGTACGTTCATAATCAAGGGCAGCAGCATAAAAACCTGCAGTATATGGTTCTGCTACGTTTCTCATCAACCGGAGAACAGCCATATCAGACCAACGTTTATCCGCCTTTAAAATCACATCTTTATAAGGCCCTGTTTCAAGTTTCTTTAGGCGGCGCCCTATTTTAATCATCATCGATTTACCGCCAGACATTTCGCGGTTAAACCTATTTGCCACCTTACCAATTGTCCGCTCTCTTGCGGCAACAGCCATTTCAGCACCAAGGATTTCATAAAACTCATCGCTGACCTGCGATTCGCCATCCCATGCGCCCAAGGCTTCTGTTGTATTCGGCAGAATAGTAACAAAAGTTGGATTATCTACACTGCGCCAAAGCATTTGTGCGATAGGGAATACAAAAGTGACCATAATAAAAGCAAGCAATGGCAAGACCAGCAAGAATGCTGTTCTGCGTTTTTTACTCTCAGCACGGCGAAGACTGACTTTCAATGGAACCCCAGATGCATCAAGCATCGGTCCCGTATTACTCACGTCGGCCATGTTTCCCTCCGAAAAATGAATTAGCGATATTAAAAATGAAAATAAGACTGAAAGGTTTGGCTACAGGAAGCAGCCAAACCCATCAATTCAATCTTACTTAGCAAGCCAAGCAGCGAAACGTTCGTTCATTTCGTCGCCATAATCTGCCCACCACTGGAAGTCATTCAACAATGCATTCTCTAGGTTAGCAGGTGCTGTAGGCATATGTGGTAACATATCAATGCCTGCAGTCGCATGTTTGCCAATCATAGAAGATGAAGATTTACGAGCTGGACCATAAGAAATATATTTAGCTTGGTCAGCTAGACGTTTTGTGTCTGTAGAATAAGCAATGAATTTCATAGCTTCTTCTTTGTTTGGAGCGCCTTTTGGAACAACCCAAAGGTCAAAGTCAGTGATTTGACCGTCCCAAACGATTTCAAATGGTTTATTCTCTGCAACTTGTGCATTGAAAATACGACCATTATAAGCAGTCGCCATGATAACTTCACCATCAGCTAGCATTTGTGGAGGTTGTGCACCAGCTTCCCACCAAAGAACGTCGCTTTTGATTGTATCAAGTTTAGCAAACGCGCGATCAACACCTTCTGGTGTAGATAATACTTGATATACTTCTTGCGCAGGAACGCCATCGGCCATCAAAGCAAACTCAAGGTTAGGTTTTGCACCTTTACGAAGACCACGTTTGCCTGGGAATTTCTTCGTGTCAAACAAGTCCGCAATTGAAGATGGAGCCGCGCCAGAGAATTTAGTTTTGTCATACGCATAAACAGTAGACCAAACGATGTTTGCAACAGCACATTCACTTAAAGCACCTTCAACAAAATCATCTTTAGCAGCAGTTCCATCAGGAGCAGCTGGCAACATAGAATGATCAATAGTTTCTAAGATGCCTTCATCACAACCAAGAATCGCATCGGATAATTCAACGTCAACAAGATCCCAAGTTACGTTTCCTGCTTCTACTTGCGCACGAACTTCTGCAAGACCACCAG
>CBFCZA010000175.1:0-6328 GCA_965602285.1 uncultured Curvivirga sp.
AATTCATTTTCTTTCATTATGATGGTTAAATCCTCGGCTGCCCCTTCAAAGTCATACTGGCTAATATTCTTGCCCAATGACAATAACGAATCTTTAAAAGAAACATCGCCTGCCATATTTATGATAGCATTTAGTTTATTTTCCGAAGCTGGGTCATAGTCATTAAGTAAGTTTAGTAAAGCTGACATTTCCTCGGCTAGTTGGTCTTTACTGGCTATCTTTGCTGATTTGGATGTTACATCGGTGTTTTCAAATGCGGCATCAATCACCTTCGTCATCATTTCCAATTCAACAGACATATTTTCCAACAGTTTCTCGGGGGCCGATTTTGTATTTTTCAATAATTCAGCTTCTAGTTCTCCTGCCACACCTTCTAAAGCATTAGCACCAATGGTACCTGAAACCCCCTTCACAGTATGAGCAATGCGTACCGCGGCATCTCGATCTCCACACTGAAGGGCCTCAGCAATATCTTTGGCTGCACCACCTTGATTACTAACAAACTTTTTCAAAAGTTTTATATAGGATGGTACATTTCCACTTACACGGCGGAGGCCTGATTGAGTATCGATTCCAAGAAGGTGTGGAAGGACAATATCAGTGCTATCGCCATCGGCTATTTGATTTTCTAAAAGCGCCGGCAACGGTCTGTCATCGGGTTCGATCCAGGAAATAAGGGTAGAAAACAAATTTTCTGGTATGATAGGTTTTGCGATGTGATCGTTCATACCTGCTTGTTCAGCATCTTGTCGATCTGAAACCATAGCGTTCGCAGTCAAAGCCAATATTGGAAGGTCTTTAAACTTGGGGTCTTGGCGAATAATCCGTGTAGCTTCATACCCCCCCATGATCGGCATTTGTACATCCATTAAAATAGCATCATAGTTCCCTGTTTGATTCATATTAATGGCTTCTTGACCATTACTAGCAACATCTACAAAAAATCTAGCCTGCTGTAAAAGTTCGCATACAACCTGCTGGTTAATTTCGTTATCTTCAACAACAAGCAACCGTGCACCTTGAATTGGGCGTATCTGCGCTTCATCAATTTTTTCAATACGCATGTCCCGTAAAGAATGGTCAACATGCTGGCCAAAGGCTTCCATAGAAGCGTCAAAGAGGTGTGATGGACTGATGGGTTTAGCGATAAATGTAAACAAATATTCCGCACCAGCCTTTTTCATCATATCCTCTCGGCTATGGGCTGAAACCAATATCACTTTAGGTGGTGGGTTGAGGTTAAGCTCAGTGCTAACTTTAGCAGCCAATTCCAAACCATCAATCCCAGGCATTATCCAATCCGTCACAATAAGATCAAATGGCTTTTCAGCTTTTGAGAACTCAATTAATGCTTCTTCGCCACTAGATGCCATTGTGACATTGAAATCGAATCCTGTCAGATAATTGCTCATAATTTCACAGGAAGAATTGTTATCATCAACCACAAGAACTCGTTTACCGCGAAGGTCAGGTATTGATTTTAATTGGCGCGATGTTTGGTCCTCTCCAAGTCCAAAGACCGCATCAAATATAAAGTTTGACCCTTTACCAAATTCACTTTCAACCCGGATTTGACCATTCATCATCTCAACTAGGTTTTTTGAAATGGCAAGCCCTAACCCTGTTCCCCCATATTTTCGAGTTGTTGATGCATCGGCCTGTGAAAAGGACTGAAATAGGTTCTTTTGCTGGTCTGCAGTCATGCCGACACCCGTATCTTTTATTGAGAACTCCAGCTTGATGTTGTTGCTAGAGCGTTCAATTTCATGGATCGAAAGAATAACTTCACCGGCATTTGTGAATTTAATCGCATTATTGACAAGATTGATGAAGATCTGACCCAAACGTAGTGGATCACCAATTAAGTTATGGAAACTATTTGGCTGCCAATCATATAATAGTTCCAGCCCCTTTTCCTGTGCCTTAATGGTTGCCGTCGTGGTTAAGCTATCAAGAACACGCTCTAGATCAAACGGCACATCCTCCATATCTAATTTACCAGCCTCAATCTTAGAGAAATCAAGAATATCATTAATAATCCCTAATAGGGATAAGCCTGAATAATGCACCTTATCTAAGTAATCACGTTGTTTAGAAGTTAATCCAGTCGTTCTGATACAAAGGTCAGTTAGCCCTATAATAGCATTCATAGGTGTTCTAATTTCATGACTCATATTAGCTAGAAAGTCAGATTTACTTTTATCAGCTATCTCAGCTTTCTCCCTGAGAGTAGCTTGACTATCAGCCAATGCTGTCATCTTACTGGCTTGATCCTCTAACTGGATACGTGATTGCTCTAAATCAACCACCATGCGTTGAAGGTCAAATTGGTTTTCCTCCAGATTCCGCTCATATTCTTTACGTTCGGTAATATCTGTGTAAACGGCAGAATATCCACCATCAGGCATTGGATATTTTTTGATAAAAATTTCTCGCCCATCTAACATTGATAACTCTTCATCAGCAAAAAGGTCATCAATTTCTTGATCTCGTTCATTTGCTAATTTTTTTGGATCGCCTTCTCCGTAGACACCTTTACTTGCGATATGCTGTAGAAGTTCTATTCTTTTTGTGCCCGCATGAATATTTTCAGGGGCATACCAGAAATCAAGAATTTTATTGTTCCAGATTTTAAGTGTATGATCTTCGGACCAAACGGCAAATCCTTGGTCGATAGATTCGAGAGTTAATTGTAATAATTCAGATTGCAGGGCCATAGCATTACGGCTTTCTGCAGCCTCAGCTTCTGCCTGTTTAAGTTTGGACACATCGACGGCCACTGTAATTACTTGCCCATCAGATACTGGTTTTTGGAAGACACTTAACGTACGACCATCACTGGTTTTGTCTTCGAAATTAACTTCAACATCACTACTAAAAGAGGCAAGGCGTTCGCGAATTATTTCCTCGCGTGTTCCTTCACCCATTAAGAAACCTCGATCCAATTCCGATTCAAAAACGGCCTGAATGGGTGCGCCTTTAACTGCTATGCCATCAGGGTCGCCAAAGAGTTCTTTGAACATGCCGTTCACTAAAACGATATTCATATCTTTGTCGACTACCGTTACACTGCTAGGCATATTCTCTAGGATCATTCGTAGTTGTTTCTCTTTCTCGCTCAGAAGCTGAGCCGCAATTTTGCGTTCAGTGATATCGCGAACAATACCAGTAAAAATATGCTCGTTGTCGATCAACGCTTCACCTACGGCTAAATCCATAGGGAATTCGGTTCCATCCTTATGGAGACCAACGACTTCTCTGTTCATACCGACGATTTTAGCCTCACCACCATTCAGATAGTTTTTTAGATAGCTATCATGCTCATCTTGCCTTGGTTTGGGCATGAGCATTTTAATGTTCTTCCCAATAACTTCATCTGCTGTATACCCAAAAATACGTGCCGCTGATGGGCTAAAGCTTTGAATGATTCCCACTTTCCCAATAACGATAATACCATCCGAAGCGTTATCTATAATACTGCGAGCTCGCATTTCACTGACTGTGAGGTCTTTAGTTCGTTTTTCAACACGTTCTTCAAGTTCATCCCGTGCCCGCCGCATGACTTGTGTTGAACGTTCGCCAATGATTATGGTTACTAAAAGGGCTGAGATGGTTAAAAATAAAGTAACTCCCGTGATAATTAGCAAACTGAGGCGCAAGGAGTAATAACCGCCCAAAGCTTCCTCAACATCAACTTCAGACGCAATGCCTAGCTCTAAATGGCTATTCCATAACCAAGCACCAAATACGGGAACTCCACGATAATCTCTGTAACCTTCTTCCACATTAATGGTGGGTTCAGGATCATTTTCATCGCGGCTTGTTAGTATGTGCTCTTGCCCTATATTTAGAATAGATTTCGCCATCTTGGTCAGCGGTCGCTCTGACATAGGTAATTTAGGTATGTACCCTTCCAACATATTTCCACCGGGGTCACGAACCTGAATTTCTTCTTTCTTACCATACGCGGTATTGAGCAAACCAATGTCAGCCAATTGAGTTTGAAAACGGCTTTCTGTAACTAACATTCCTTCCAAATTGATAAGGTAGCTTTCCCCAGATTGACCTGTACGTCCACCATGCATAATCTTCGACATTTGCCCTTCTGGTAGAAGGCGTTGTGTTAGTACCGCTAAAACAGTTCCATCAAAATCACGAATAGGAACGGCAAAGAACATAGTCAGTGGTTTTTTTGTTTTAACGAAAGCCCTACCGCTCTGCTCATTGATAACAACATCTGATCTAATAGGTGGAATAAATACGGCTTCCCCTTGAAATGCTTTTTCTAAAAGTTCAGGCTTTTGTTCGGCAATAAGATTGGTCGAGCCAAGATTAGAATCTCTCCCTGAACCAATGCTTATATTTTTTGAATTGATGATAAAGAAACCAATTTTGCCAAACTCATCTTCATTCTCTAAGAAAAACCTTCGAATATCCTTCTGTGCAACTGATGAGCGAAGAATAGCTGCCTCTATCGGGAGGCCAAGCAGCTTTTTAGTGATCGTGACCAATTCTGGGTCGCGGCCTAGTCTCATCAAGAATTTTTCACGTTCATTAACCCATAAATCAAGTCGTTCTGTTGTATTTTTAAGAACAATATCCAAATTGTCACGCGTTGCATCCAAGGCTATGTTTTTATTTTGAACAAGGGCACGCCAAACAAATCCGGAAACTAAAACAACCGTCAAACTTATTGCGATAAGTGCAACGATGCGAAACCGAATTGAGCCAAATTGGCTTACTATTTTTTCACCCGTAATATAGCGAGGAAGCAAATATGCTACGATAAGTAATGCAACAAAAACAATAATAATGCTGGCTAAAAACCATGTGGATTTGGCTTCTTTGGATTCTAAATCATGATTCTTAGTTGGGACTTCAATTTGATCGACCCACTTATTAATCACCGCTCGCTTTTCTTCTTCTGTGATGCTGTCCAGTGATTTTGTAAGTATCGATTGAAGTAACGGTTCATCAATACGCGAGAAATAATACAGAGGCGACGCTTCAAAAGAAGTTTGTCCAATTGCCTTAAGGCCAGTAATCAATTCACGGCGCACTAAGTCGTCCACAACAATCTGAGATTCAAATAGAGCATCCACATCACCATTGAGGACTGCCGTAATAGAGGCAAATTGGTTTTTAGTTTCCACAATTTCTATATTAGGAAATTTTTTGCGTATTTTTGAAATAGTGCCATAGCCTTCAACAATGGCTATTCGCTTCCGATCCAAATCCTTAAAAGACCGTATAGAATCGTTGCTTTGCTTAGTGTAGAGGAATTCTTTTGCGGTGAAGTAAGGGGTACTGTAAAGACCATAAGCCGCGCGTTCTTCAGTATAATATGTTGCAGGTAAAAGATCTATTTTTCCATATTGGAAGTCTTTCAATAATTCATGCCACTCACCGTTGATGCTTTTGATTTTCAGGCCCGTTCTCTCCAAAACCAAGTTTAGAAAATCGCCTGCAATACCGCCTGGTACACCATCTTTTTCTGCTCTAATAAAAGGGAACCATTCTTCAATGCCGACTGAAATGACTGGATGATCTGCAATCCACGCTAATTCTTTTGCATTTAGCCCAACGGTCAACGACGTTGAATAATAAATCTGAATAGTACCAACCTGTTCTCCATCAAATGTTGAAACAGCTGAAAAAGATTCAAGTTTACGCAATTCTTCTGGAATTGGCTGACCAAAAACCACCTTACCGTCTTGGCGAAAATAAGTTAATAAACGTTCTTGATCTATGGTTTCCGTGATGATCGTAGCCTTAATGTTAGGCGCTTCATTTAAGAAATTTTCTAGTATGGCCAACAGCTGGTCTGTATCTAGGTTGTATATTGCCTTACTGGCAAAAGAGGCTATTTTATCAGCAACGATTTGACCGTCAGCTTGAAGATCAGCTGCGTCTGCGTTCCTATTTACACCGTATGAAAATAGGATGATCAGAGGCAGTAGAAGATGGATTAATAGACGTTTCATATTTACCGATCATATTTATTTAGTATTGTAGAAATCACCCCATCACTTTTCAATCGGTCTAAGGCTGATTGCCACTGATGGATAATTTGACTATCTGTTTCTTTATTAAAAGCAATATAGAGGTGCCCCGACATCAATGAAACATTGGGGATAGCTTCAACCTGATCCAAAATACCCATTTTTTTAGCACTATAGATCCCAGCGTAATAAGCCGTAGGCCAAACATCCACACGCCCTTTAAGCAGCCTTTTAAGGTTCTTATCATCATTACCGCTTTGCATGACATCGAGGTTTTTAAAGCCCATACCCATCAAAATTTCATGTGTGGCGACGTTTTTAGTGAC
>CBFCZA010000176.1:0-6319 GCA_965602285.1 uncultured Curvivirga sp.
CTTTGTTTTTTGCACGTTCTACAATACTAGAAGATCCATATTCGACCCATTCCTTAGGGCTCGTCCTATCGCCTACAGTTGGATATGCATAATCTTTTTGCATGCGATCCAATGTTTGATCGTGCCCAAGATAATGCCCTGGTCCTTCCAAGCAAACTTGACGAATTACGTCAAGAGATAGACTATCTTCATCTATTTTGAAACCACGAATAGTCCTAAGGGCTGCCCCAATTGAATCATTATCTATGACAAGGCTTTCTTTGCTAGCACTTAACAAACTTGCGTGCATGCCGGCTGATTCATAAACTAGATTTAAACCAGAATTGCCTACAAGGGCATGGTTATATCCTTTTTCGTAACCTGCCTGTGCATCAATGATCTTTGAATCTGTAATGCCTCCAACTGCACCACCAGTAAGGTTGTAATATTGTGCCATTTGGGCGCAACCAGAAGACATTAATGCTTGTTCCCCTGAGCCGCCACTCATGGCACCAGTTCTTAAATCTGATACGAAAGGTCATGTGCCAAATATTGCCGGATGGCCGGGCTTAATAAGGTTAACGTAAACCAACCCTGCAAGAACTTCCGCAACAGCCTGAACCAAGGCGCCAGCAAGGGCGGCAGGGGCAGTGGCACCAGCTTGTCCTGCAGATAGGAGAAGGATTGGCATACCTTCGCGAATACCTAATTCCATAGTCGCACATGCATCGTCTGCAAATTTTAACGGCGGCACTACAAAGCAACATGACATGCTAACAAATGGACGTTCACGCCATTTATTTTCGCCACCTGCAATATGGTGGAGCATCTTCATGCTCGCTGCGAGATGTTCGGGAAGAACCCAACTGCTTCCAACATGCTTTGTAGTACCCATAACACTTGCATAACAGGTGTTTACATCCATTTCCATAGCATCAGGTAAATCACGTGGGACAACCGTTCTTTGGAAGAAGTGGATGTTGTCCATCTTGTCCACAATCCGTGCCATGTCATAGAGATCTTGTAGGGTTGATTCGCGATATTCTCGCGATTGATGGTTAAACATGTGAACGGCGGCACCTGCGGTACCAAAATGAACTTTACTGCCCCATGGTTCTAAATCAAATTTCGGGTCTTGTGCATAAAGAGGGAAGTTTCGAGCTGCCTTTGCTAAAGTATCTTCAACCATAGATCTAGGAATTAAAATTCGTCCTTGGTCATCTTCTGTGGCACCAGCGTCTAAGAATAATTCGCGACAACTAGGTAATGGATTGCCCATTCCTATTGATTCTAAGGCCGCTAATGCAGCCTCATTAATTTTGTCCATATCTGCTGTTGAAAGAGGTTTAAATGACCCACCTTCTAAACCAGCTTTAATAGGTTTTACATCTTCTGTTAAGGGGGCGCTTCTTATTGCGACCCTTGCTTTTCTACCGCCACGACGTGATTTTAATGCTTCAGATGACATAAAGGATGCCTCCCATAATATGAATTAATATTTGGAAAATTAATCTGGTTTATATTTGATTGGCAACGACTTTTTATTGCGAAATTGCGACTGGTGGCGACGTAATTTTTACAGTTTATTACTTTGCTATAACTTGAGTTATGCGTGGTGATGAGGTGATAAAATTTAATGTAAGTATTTTTAGTGGCTTGATAGTGACTTACAGAATTTTTTATATTAGGTTGTAAGTAATATTGGTTATATAAATAGCTTAAAACATAATTTGGGAATTTTATGGTTATTTCTCTTAATTCAATTCGTGCGAAATTACTTGCTGTCGTATTGCCTTTGATTGGGGTTAGTATGATAGCCCTTTTTGCTGTGCTAGAGTATGCTAGTGTAAATGTAGCGCATAATGATTTGAAGCAGCGCCTTCTGCAAAATACTCAAGTTCAAGCACTTGCACTTTCCAGTCCCCTTTGGAATTATGATATACGCGCAATTCGTCCGATTCTTTTAGCATTAGAGCAAGATCCAGATTTCTTGTATGTAACAGTACGTGATGTTACTGGCGAAGAAATTTCTACCCTACGCGTTGTTGATAAAGATGATGTCTTGGCTTCTTTTGAAGAAACCCTACCGATCATTTATAGTTCCAATGACCATGAAGAGATCATCGGATCCGTTTCCGTTGGTATGCATGATGAAAGAATGCAACATGAAGTCATCACAAGGTTACAACGAAATGTGTTGGTTCTGATTATTTTGATGGCTGTGATTGTTGCGGCAACGGTTGTTGCGACTGAACGTACCATTGGCTACCCCCTGCGTGAATTGATGAAGTCAATTAAGCTTGTAAAAGATAATGACATTCGTGCCTCTGTGGAATGGGATTCTAAGGATGAACTAGGGGAGGTGGTTTCTTCTTATAATGAAATGATTATCCAACAGGAATTAGCAGAACGCGCCATGCGCGCCAGTGAAGAACGTGCGAAAGAATCTGAGGCTCTTTTACGTGATGCGGTTGATTCCATGTCTGATGGTTTTGCCCTTTTTGATCGTGAAGATAAGTTAGTTCTTTTTAACCATAAGTTTAGCAGTATTACTCCTGAAGCGAGTAAAATTATTAAAGAGAATGTTACCTATACAGAAATTTTAAACGAAGCTGTGAAGCAAGGAGATTTCCCTGTTATAGATGGCAGCGTTGAGAGTTTTATTGAGGAGCAAATCGCTGCTTATAGGCATTATGATGAATCTTCTATGATACGTGTAAGTGATGGTCGTTGGATTTTATGCACAGAGCATGGGACGACATCTGGTGGCACAGTGGCAGTGCGAACTGATATTTCTGAATTGAAAAAAAGGGAAATGGAACTACAGCTGGCAAAAGAGGAAGCTGATGCTGCGAACCAAGCTAAATCACGTTTCTTAGCGAATATGAGCCATGAGCTTCGTACCCCTTTGAATGCAATTATCGGGTTCTCTGATATTGTGCGGACTGAAATGTTAGGTCCTGTTGGGCAAGATAAATATAAAGAATATGCAACGGATATTTATAATAGTGGTGCGCATCTTCTAGATCTTATTAATGATGTTTTAGATGTGTCAAAAGTGGAAGCTGGTGCATTTGTTATAAATGAAGAATCATTCTCTATTCGTGATGTGGCAAAGGATTGTCAAAAGTTAGTCGAACAAAAAGCAGCAGAAAAATCAATTAACTTATCCGTGGATATATCGCCTCATATACCAAATCTAAAAGCGGATTCCCGTGTTATTAAACAAGTTCTATTGAATTTGATGAATAATGCTGTGAAATTCACCCCAACTGACGGGCAGGTTACCATTAGTGCTTCTATTGAAACTAATGGCGGAATGATGATTAAGGTTGTTGATGATGGTGAAGGTATGACCGCATCAGACATTGAAACAGTAATGAAGCCATTTGGTCGTCTCGATAGTCCATGGACTCAATCTGAAGAAGGTACAGGTTTGGGGCTACCTCTTTCTGATATGTTGGTTAAGGCCCATAATGGTATTTTAACCTTAGACAGTAAACCGCATGTGGGAACTACTGTTAGTATCTTTTTGCCATTGGATCGTGTGGTTTCAACATAATTCAAACGCTAGCTTAGGTGAAATTATAGGTTCCTATAATAGTGCATTATAATTTATCTAAAAATTGATATTAATTGAAGACTCTACTGATTGACTCTAGGCCTTTAAAAATGCCTATATAAGGTCCAGTAGGGATAAAATTAAAATTAGGCTACATTTTAATGCAGGATCATAGTTTTCAGAATGACGACATTAAGGGAAAGAAAACAAGCTTCTTGAAGCGTGTTTTTCGCCCTAGGGATATTTTGATCCGTTCTCAAGGTCGTGTTAATTTTATTAATCTATCCCCTCGATTACAAATTGCTCTTTGTTGTAGTGTTTCTGCATTCGCCATATGGCTTGTGGGAAGTACAGGGGTCAGTCTTTGGCAATCATCTGTGATAAATGAGCGCAATATTGTTATTGCTGAGGCAAAGTTATCACAAGAGCGCGTCCATTCTGATTTTATCACTTATAAGAATGAATTAGAACGTATCTCCCTTATTTTATCTACGAGCCAACTTGATGATGGAAATGTATCTTCTTCTAATAATTTAAGTTTATCTGAAGAAATGGTTTCATTTCGTCTTTTAGGCGAAAAGGTTCAAAATAGCTTAGCCAGAGCGTCTATAGATTATAATGTAGAATCTGAAGATAAGGATATTATCGTAAAGTCACGCGATGGACTTCATGATAAAATTATCAAGCTAAAAGCTGAACTTGCATCCCGTGATACTGATATTCAAAATAAGCTAAAACAATTAGCATCTCTATCTGATCAATTGAAACAAGAAGACATTCGCTATCAAGAGTTAGAGGGTAGCCGAAATAACCTTGGCCGGAAAGTCAAAGACTTAACTTTGGCATTGTCAGAAGCACAAGATTATAATTCTAAAGCGAACAATAATATTGAATTTTTCTCGAAAAGTTTAGATGATCTTGAGAAGATTAAAGTCTCACTATCTGAGGAAAACTTAGGCCTTAAATCCGCATTGGAAGAAACCCAGCAATCCAAAAGGGAAGTAGAAATTATTAAGAAACAGGCGGAAGAACGCGTTGCGCTTCTTAATCGCCGATTTGATAATTTACTTTCTGATACCACTGGCGAAGAAACGGTCGTTGCAGACTTAAGTAATGAACCTCTTCCAAATCGTCTTTCGGTTTTAGAAGAAACCTCCTCATTGATGATGTCGAATTTGGTCGAATATCGCGATATGTCAGATACAGTTGAAAAAACACTTGATGGTGTTGTTGAAGGCTTAAGTCGCGTAACAGGTTATACTGGTGATCAAGGTGCTGAAGATAGAGCTAATAGGCCAGCTCAAGCACTTACTTTATTAAGCAAATTAGAAAACATACATGATGGACAATTGAATGTTGTTTCAAATTTGTTAGAGCGTACAGAAAAAGCGATTTCCCATAAGCAAGCGACATTGTCTAGTACAGGGATAAACCTGCAAAAAGCACTCGAAATGGCAGGCCTTTACGAAGGGCAAGGTGGCCCTTTAAACGAAATGCCTGATTTTACGGGTGGTTCCTCTGCCGATCTAGATGGCACTGTTGCATCGTTAGAACAAAAAATGTTGAAATTACAGGCACTTGATAAACTTGTTGCTTGCGTTCCATTGGTTTCCCCGGTTGATTATTACCATTTGACCAGTAAATATGGGAAACGTAAGGACCCATTCACTGGTAAAAATGCAATGCATAAAGGTGTGGATTTAGGTGGTTGGCCTGGAACTCTTGTTCATGCAACGGCAAGCGGTAAAGTTGTGCACGCGGGCAATAGTAATAAATATGGTAAGATGGTTGAGATAGATCATGGGTGCGGTATTGTCACACGCTATGGTCATTTGCGTAAAGTTCTTGTGAAAAAAGGTGATGAAGTATCTCACCGTTCCAAAATTGGTAAGTTAGGCAGTACAGGTCGCAGCACTGGACCTCATGTCCATTATGAAATTCGTGTCGACGATAAGCCAGTCGACCCTATGAACTTCCTTGAAGCAGGACGTTTAGTATATAAAGGATAGACCCTCGACTAATAATCCCTCAAAAAATGCGACAGATACACCATCAAATGCAGCTGTAGCAAAAGATAACATTAAGCCTGCTCCTGTTCTTACGATATTATCGGATGGCATGACGCTTACGGGTAATGTAGCCTCTATGGGGGATATGCATGTGGATGGAGAAGTTTATGGTGATATTCATTCACACCGTCTGACTATAGGATCTAAGGCTGTGGTGCATGGTGCATTATTTGGTGATGAAATCATCGTGTCGGGAACGGTAAAAGGGGAAATCACAGGTCGCGTTATTTTGCTGACTGCAACGGCAGATGTGACTGGTGATATATCTCATGATAGTTTATCGATTGAGGCGGGCGCCCATCTACAGGGGCTATGTAAACGTGATGAAATCGCGCCCTTCTCAGTGAATGGAAATGCTATCATCAGCTCTGTATTTGAAGGCGAAACAAAAACATATTCTTAGACAATGTTGGTGATTTTCATTCTGCTAAGATGGCTTGAAAATGTTCAGAATCAATATTTCCACCAGATAAAAAAACTATTGATGTTTTATTCTTGGTGTCAACTTTTCCTGCTAATATAGCGGCAAGGGCAACAGCTCCACCGGGTTCTACAGCCAATTTTAATTCCCGAAATGCTGTGCGAATGGCTTCCTTTACTTCAATGTCACTGACAGATAACCCACCTGATAATAATGATTTATTGATCGGAAAGGTTAAATTCCCCGGCGTAGGGGATAGTAATGCATCGCAGATGGAACGGGCATCCT
>CBFCZA010000177.1:0-6315 GCA_965602285.1 uncultured Curvivirga sp.
ACATAGATCTTTTCGAACGCGCTTTCGCCCGTCACTGTCTAATAAATGTAGCATCTTGGAAGACATCGAAGTGACAACACTCCAGTAGTTCATCTTTCCTGGACCCGTACCACTTTAGTGGAGAGCACTTTCTGTTAAACTAAGATTAACAGGAGGAAAATATGGGTTTCAAGAAATCAACAGCGTTTAGATCAGAAGCAGTTCAACTTGCCTTGAGCAGCGGTCTCACTCGCAAAGAAGTGGCATCAGATCTTGGCATCGGCATGTCCACATTAAATAAATGGGTAACGCAGCATAAACATGAGGATCTGATGTCGGGTCCTCATGATGATGCTCACAAAGAGCTGTCCCGCCTTCGCAAAGAAAATCGTATCTTGCGGGAGGAACGGGAGATATTAAAAAAGGCGACGATCTTCTTTGCGAGTCAAAAGCGGTGAGATATAAGTTTATCTTAGCATTGACGTATAAGCCAAATCCTTTTTTTGAAGAAAGCAAGAATAGTTCACCCCTATCTCTCTTGCATTTGATGAAGCAGGCTTGCAGATCATCTTCTTACTACACATCAGAGTCGAAAAAATGGTCATAGGCTACCATAGGAAAGCTTCAACGTGATACAACATGGTTCCCTACTGAAGGCCTACTAGATATAGTAATAGTAATGTGATGGGAGAGTTTTTTTTGCAGTTTGCTATGACGATCATTTATCAAATGTTGATAAATACAAATCCTCAACCTTGTCTCTGGCCCATTGTGTTTGGCGTAAAAATTTCAACGATGACTTGATAGAAGAATCAAAGCGAAAGCAATTAATAGGAATTCTTTGCCCTAAGCGCTCCCATCCGTAATGGTCCACCAATTTTGTTACAATCATCTCAAGCTTAACGCCATGAAGTGGATTATTTGGTTGTTCATTACTCATGCTAAAGTGCACCTTTATTATTTTTGAGAGATCACGCCCCATAACATCATGCTAAGTGGCAATAAAAAAGTTACTTAAAATTAACGAGGATCCAGAAAAAGCCAACCGTTTTTATTCACTTAAACTCCCGCACCTTTTATGACGCCCGTAAAGTCTATATTAACGAGGGGCATTATTAATATTATGGCTATTGTAAATCAAATTATAGAGGGAAAACAAAAAAAATCACACTAAAGTCATTATTTTACATTTAAAGAGTTAAAAAGAATTGACTTTCTTAGTTAGAGTAAATATATATTCATCACGTTTTACATATGTTCTGGCTTACCTAAATTATCGGTACGCTGCTTAGCTTAGTTATTTCCCTTACATTGTGATCGTTAAACATACCACGCCACGCATAGTGTGAGGTGTTGGGTAATTCGCCTGTTAGAAGGAAAAATAATTATGGCTACTGGTACAGTAAAATGGTTCAATTCAACAAAAGGTTTCGGTTTTATCGAGCCTGACGATGGTTCCAACGATGCATTCGTTCACATTTCTGCTGTTGAACGCGCTGGTTTAGGCTCCCTGAACGAAGGACAAAAAGTGTCTTACGAACTTCAGGCTGGCCAAAACGGCAAATCTTCTGCTGAAGATTTAAAAGCTATCGACTAAATAATATTGCAACTGCCCTCAACCTATGTTGGGGGCAGCAGCTTTATTCGCGGCAGAGATGAAACAAGACATCCCCCGCATATTTATAAATCACGATAGACAACTTGTCTCGTGAGTACTCCCCAAAAAAAAACACTCCCCTTTAAAAAAATTCCTAGAGTACTAGGAAGAATATAGCATTTTTTGTAATTTACATTAGCCATAGACAATCGAGAAGAAATCCACCTAATATATTCTAATGTATAATGAATATATCCTAGAGGTGATATTTGTCCATTTCGAAAAATGTTAATAACAACTTTCCTAGCCAAACTGCTTTGGATTATTTATCTCAATATGAAGAAGACTTAACCCCTTTAACAATTGAGGGCTTACCCGAATATCGGGATCAAATCATAGCCTTCAATCAAGCTTCAATAGCACGTACCAAAAAGAATTTTTCCTTACATATAGAACATAAATCTCTGCTTGGTTTAAAATATTTAGAAGTCCATATTAAAGGAGAAAACCCAGACTACAGAATCCTTCATTGTTTTGGTGGCGGCTTCATTTCTGGGAATGCAGAACAAGAATTAGCCATTGCAGCCAGACTTGCCCAATCGACAAATAGTATCGTCATCATACCTGATTATCCATTAGCACCCGAATTTCCCTACCCTATTGCTGTGAATTTAGTTTTTCCTCTTTATCTACATATCGCGTCACAAGGAAGCTTCTCTTTATCTGGCGAATCCGCTGGTGGAAATATGGCGTTACAACTTTTAGCACTGGCGAAAATGGAAAATACCAAACTTCCAAATTCTATAGGTTTGCTTTCCCCATGGTGTGACCTTAGTGACACGAATGGACGAGAAGAATTTTCAGGCGGTAGCGACCCAACATGCAAGGAGTTCCGCTTAGAACAAGCTGCTAAACTTTATGCGGGTGACAAAGATCGGAATTCAGCAGAAATATCGCCTATCCATATGGATTTCGACCCTTCCTATCCACCTTTTTTCATAACAACGGCTACACATGATCAATTGTTATTAGATTGCATCCGACTAACCCAAAAAATTCACCTTGCAGGTGGTTCCCCCACATTAAGAATTTGGGAAAAACTTTGTCATGTATTTGAATTTTACGACCAACTTCCAGAGTCCGAAGCTTCATTGGAAGAAATTGGCACCTTCATCACCATACATAAAAAACAAACTTAACGAATAAATGAAATCCATTTATAAACTAACCTACTGAACTGACATTGATTTGCATTTTATATTAGATTCTAATAACATAAATTCACTTAAATATATTTATCGAGGTTTTTACATGATAAATGATGATAGTCTGAGCATTTTAGAGCCCGAAACTTGGTCTACACCCGTTCGAGATTTCTATAACTACTGGCTATCCATTCATCCGGCACCAAACAAACTACCCTCAAGAAAACATTTTGACCCATTAGACATCCCCAAACTTCTTCCAAAAATTTGGATGTTTGATGTTTTCCATGATCCATTTAGATGCAAATTTAGATTAGCAGGAACCGAAATTGCTGAAGTCTTGGGAAAAGATACCAGAGGACAATGGATGGATGAGGCCTTCCCTGATATTTTAGAATCGGGCCTAGCTGATGATTATCAATCTGTGGCAAAGAGTAATCGACCAGTATATCGAAATGGATCACCACAATATTACATGCCGGACCATCGCAAAATCGAAAGATTGATTCTACCGCTGGTGAATGAAAAACAAAAATGCGAAATTTTACTTGGCATTTCAATTTACAAGTAAATTTATTCGTTCGACTACAGAAGACCTAAATCACGCGCATTTAGATTAAACGCGACCCGATTCCTTACCATCAGCAAAGATACGTTGGCTTTGTTGTTCGATAATTTGCTGCGCCTTTTTCACGCTAAATTCAACCGCTTCTTCACGTGTTGAAAACACATCTGCACGAATGAAATAACGTTCTAGATCAACAGATACATTTTCCTCTGCGTCGGCATCACTTCCACTGGAGTGTTTATCCCCCATAGGTTTGATAATGTAGCCAGCCATACGCCATTGCCCATTTTCAGCACGCTCTGGTGCAGCAGCAATTAGATACCCTTCAAACTTAACGGTATCTTCACGCTTAGGACCTTCAGGTTCTTTTTCTTTGGAACCACCAAATAATTTTGAAAATATAGACATCATGTTATTAATTTAGCATGCACACCCAGTTATGCAAATAAATTTCATCATATGCGTTTTATTATCCATTCCTTGCTTTTATTTAAGAAATGATAGTATTTAGAGAATATAAATAGGCCATTTCATGAATTGACCGGAGAAAACCATGGGGACCAAAAAAAGCTCACAAGAAACCAGTGAAGTGAGTCAAAACCCTCATTCAACAGGTGGCGCTAAAGAAAACTCCCTCGAAATGGCCATAGGCCACCAAGTGAAGCAATTTCGTTCGAAGAAAAACATGACTGTTACAGACTTAGCCAAACAGGCTAGCTTATCTGCAGGCATGCTTTCAAAGATCGAAAATGGATCCACATCACCTTCCCTTGCAACATTACGTCAATTATCTGAAGCCCTATCTGTTCCTGTAACAGCCCTGTTTAGGAAATATGAAGAACAACGTGATGTAAGTTATATCCCTTCGGGAAAGGGGTTGACGATCGAAAGGCGCGGCACACGTGCCGGGCATCAATATCAATTACTTGGTCATTCCGTTGGGAAATCTGTAACGGTAGAACCTTATTTAATCACCCTTAGCGAAGAATCGGATGAATTTCCAATCTTCCAGCATGCAGGTCTTGAATTTATTCATATGCTAGAAGGTGAAGTTTCTTATCGTCATGGCGGCAAACTTTATGATCTAAAGCCTGGTGATTCTTTATTTTTTGATGCCGATGCATCCCATGGCCCAGAAAAACTAACATCGCTACCTATAAAATTTCTATCAATCATCTCCTATGCTCGCTCTGAAAGCGATTAAATCTTTCCTGACAGGAAAATAATTTTAATAGTAGTTGATATTTCCAAATTCCGTTATATGATATTTCCATCATCGTGATTTGCGAACAAACTCCAATGGGTTTTCGCAAAATAATTGTTTTGGAAGGTATTACGTATGTGTGGAATTGTGGGGTTATATGCCAAAAGTCCCGAGGTTGAAGCTAAGCTCGGAACTTATTTGTCTTCTATGCTCGTCGAAATGACAGAACGCGGCCCAGATAGTGCCGGCGTTGCATTTTATAGAGACCCAGTAGCAGAGGGCGAAGTTAAAATTGCTCTCGCTAGTGATGAAGAAGACTTCAATTGGCATGTTCTTATTAAAAAATATAATGAAGACCATGCTCATGACATGTCTTTAGAGATCCGCGGAACTCACGCGCTTGTTAAAGTTGCTGATGAATTCGTATCTGTAAAGAAATGGTTAAAACATTTCCCATCCGTACGTGTTGTTGGATATGGCGATGCAATTGAAATTTTCAAAGAAACAGGCCTTCCTGTTGACGTGATCGAACAGTTTGACCTTCGTAGCCTAAATGGTACCCATGCATTAGGTCACACACGTATGGCAACTGAATCTGCTGTAACAACAGCAGGATCGCATCCGTTCTCTACCGGTCCTGATCTATGTCTTGTACATAACGGTTCATTATCAAACCACAACCGTTTGCGCAGTGAACTACAAGCCCAAGGCATCGACATTCAAACACAGAATGACAGTGAAGTAGCAGCAGGATATATAAGCCTTAAGATGCGTGATGGCGCAACTTTAGAAGAAGCCTTGGAATCTGCACTTGATGACCTAGATGGCTTTTTCACGTTCGCAGTGGGAACCCGTGATGGTTTTGCTGTTATGCGTGATCATATTGCGTGTAAACATGCCGTGATGGCAGAAACTGATGATTGGGTAGCAATGGCAACAGAATTCCGTGCCATCGCAACATTACCCGGCGCAGAGAATGCAAAAATATGGGAACCAGAGCCTGGTAAAATTTACAGCTGGAGTCGTAAATAATGAGCAATCAAATCGATCTTGGCGAAGTTGAATTACGTAGCCTAAACCAAACCCTTCAAGGTGCTACTTCCGGCGATAGCTGGGAAGTTGTTAACCCACAAGGTGCGCATTCTATTGCAGTGGGTTTGCAAGAACCTATCCATGTAAAAGTAGAAGGCCATGTCGGCTTCTATTGTGGTGGTATGAATAAAGAAGCAGATATCACCATTAACGGCCATGCTGGCCCTGGCCTTGCAGAGAACATGATGTCAGGTCGTGTGCATGTAACGGGGAATGTATCACAGTTTGCTGGGGCCACTGCCCATGGTGGATTGCTTGTTATTGATGGTGATGCGTCCTCTCGTTGTGGTATTTCCATGAAAGGGATCGATATTGTCGTTAAAGGCTCTGTTGGTCACATGTGTGGATTTCTAGGCCAAGCTGGACATATTGTTGTCTGCGGCAATGCCGGAAAAGATCTTGGAGATTCGCTATATGAAGCCATTATCTTTGTAAAAGGTAGCGTAGAAAGCCTTGGTTCTGATTGCGTAAAAAAAGAAATGCGCCCAGAACATATTGAAGCGTTAGCTGACCTTCTAAAAGCAGCTGGTTGTGATGATGATCCAAAAGACTTCAGTCGGTATGGTTCAGGACGTAACCTTTATAACTTCAAAATTGACAATGTTGACCGCGAATTAGGAATAGAACAATGACAGTAGATCCAAGAACACTTCGTGGTTCCGCAACTTTC
>CBFCZA010000178.1:0-6282 GCA_965602285.1 uncultured Curvivirga sp.
TTTCACGCGTAATACCGCATCTTCGGGGGGATCTGTATAGTCATGAGAATGGGCGTGAGAATGATCGTTATGATGATTTTTTATGTCACTCATTGGTTTTCTAGCTTCCAAAATGAATCTTTAAATGTCAATTAAATTAGTTTACTCTTGATTATCTATCCTTCACAAGCCTGAAATCTTCTTGTGATTTCATTAGTAAACCAAAAACAATTTCTAAAATGGTAGCGGATTATCTTTCTATTTAAGTTTTATTTCCTACTATTATAATTATTTCCACATAAATGAATTAAATAAGGAACTTAATGAAAAACAAACATCTTATAACAAGGCCAATTCAGTTAAAAATTAGTGCTTTAACTGCTGCGATCTTATTAATCATGACCTTATTTTCTGTTACCAGTTCCTATTTATTTTTCTGGAATGACTTCCAATATCTTGAAGAAAAAGAAGCCAATCATAACCGTGATCGAGTTAGAAATGGATTCTTTAGCGAAATAGAAACCTTGCACCAATTTGTATTAGATTGGTCAAGCAGGGATGATAGTTACAGTTTTGTCCAAAGCTTTAACGAAATACCAAATCCAGTTTTCATCGCTTCCAACATGACTAAATCTACTTTTTGGAATGCAAACCTAGATAGTGTAATTTTTCTAGATAAAGAAGGTGACGTTGTATGGGCAAAAGAGTTCAATTCTGAAACAGGGAAATTGAAAGCTGCAGATCCACGTATTGTGAAATTCATTCAAACACACAAACCGTTCAGTAAATCCGGAAAATATGGCATTTATGTCGATGAAAGTAGAATCTTCATTATATCCACTCGACCTATTTTAAACAGCTATGGCATTGGCCCACGCCAAGGCTACCTTGCTATGATGCAGAAAGTAGACGACGATTTTATAAATACTTTTAAAAAAGATTATGCTGTTGATTTCTCATTAAAAATAATTTCTACAAAAGCTCAACAGCAAGACCTTAATCTACAAGCTGAAAACAATTCAAACGGTTGGGGACAGATCACCAACAGTGATCTACGCACCAGCTTTTTCAATGTTGCAAGTATCAATGGTGATTTCACCGTAGAATTCAGTGTTTACACAGATAGAAGCATCACAGAAAAAGCTATGCACACACTTTCTTGGAATGGCATTGCGCTTTTTGTCAGCGTAATAATAACGTTCCTCATTCTCGTATTTAGCTTGGATAGAATTGTAGTTAGTCCCTTGAAAAAAATGTCCAAAACCATTTTGCATATGGGACAAGAAGCGACAGAAGACATAAGCTTAAACGAAAATCGGAAAGATGAAATTGGCTTAATCGCGCATGAAATTAATAAAATGCAAAAGCGCATTCTTGACTTAGCCCTTAATGATCACCTGACAAACCTACCAAACCGACGACTTTTCGAGGATCGTATGGGGTCTGCTCTTCGAAGGGCAAAAAGAGAAAACACGCAAGTTGCCCTTTTATTTATGGATTTAAATGGATTCAAAACTGTTAATGACACTTTAGGTCATCATGTTGGAGATGAATTACTTGTTCGTGTAGCTCGACGCTTAAAAACAATTGTGCGCGCCTCTGACAGTCTTGCTCGTTTAGGGGGAGACGAATTTGGCCTTATAATGGAGCTCCGTGAAGTAGAAACGATTAATCCTATTGAAACTTTATGCAAAAAAATCGTCAATGCACTAGAGCGTTCCTTCATTATTGAAAATCAGGAAATAAATATTTCTACATCTATCGGCATTTCCATCTTCCCGGACCATGCCTTAGATTCCACGACAATAATACGTTATGCGGATATTGCCATGTATGCCTGTAAAGCCAATAAAGAGCAGTTATGGATCTTTTATGAGCCAGATATTGAGAAAAAATAACAAAAAACACAAATTTTTTTCCCTCATTTGCTTGCAACAACCCTTATTCCTTCCTATATAACTTTCGAACATTCCATAATATGTAACAGATAGGGGTTTCACTCCAAGGTGCCGACAATTCGGGCCAGCGTGAAACCTGCTAAGAAAGAGGATTACATGAGTAAAGTTATCGGTATCGATTTAGGTACAACCAACTCCTGTCTATCAGTGATGGACGGTGGTTCCGCTAAAGTTATTGAAAATGCTGAAGGCGCACGCACAACACCTTCTATGATTGCTTTCGCTGATGATGGCGAACGTCTAGTTGGCCATTCTGCAAAACGCCAAGCTGTAACAAACCCTGACAACACATTATATGCTATTAAGCGTCTTGTTGGTCGTCGTTTTGAAGATCCAGAAGTTAAAAAAGATCGTAAAAATGCACCATTCAACATCATCAAAGCTGATAATGGCGATGCATGGGTAGAAGCCCGCGGTGAAAAATATGCACCTGCGCAGATTTCTGCTATGATCTTGGGTAAAATGAAAGAAACAGCTGAGGCTTATTTGGGTGAAGAAGTAACCCAGGCCGTTATTACTGTTCCTGCTTATTTCAACGACAGCCAACGCCAAGCAACAAAAGATGCTGGTAAAATCGCTGGTCTTGAAGTTCTTCGTATTATCAACGAGCCAACAGCCGCTGCTCTTGCTTATGGCCTAGAGAAAAAAGGCACTGGCCTTATCGCTGTTTATGACCTTGGTGGTGGTACATTTGATGTATCTATCCTTGAAATTGGCGATGGTGTATTTGAAGTAAAAGCTACCAACGGTGATACATTCCTTGGCGGTGAAGATTTTGACCACGCAATCATTGATTATTTGGCTGATGAATTCAAAAAAGAAAACTCTGTTGATTTACGTGAAGATCGTATGGCGTTGCAACGTTTGAAAGAAGCAGCAGAAAAAGCGAAAATCGAACTTTCTTCTGCAACTCAAACTGATGTGAACCTACCATTCATCACCGCTGATGCTTCTGGACCAAAACATCTTAATATCAAGATGACACGTGCTAAATTGGAATCTTTGGTTGCTGATCTTGTGAAACGCACCATTGACCCATGTAAGGCTGCATTGAAAGATGCTGGTGTTAAAGCATCTGAAATTGATGAAGTGATCTTGGTTGGTGGTATGACACGTATGCCTAAGGTTTCTGAAGTTGTTCAAGACTTCTTCGGTAAAGAACCACATCGTGGCGTGAACCCTGATGAAGTTGTAGCCATTGGCGCAGCGATCCAAGGTGGCGTACTTCAAGGCGACGTGAAAGACGTTCTTCTTCTTGATGTAACTCCATTGTCTTTGGGTATCGAAACATTGGGTGGCGTGTTCACTCGTTTGATCGATCGCAACACAACAATTCCTACAAAAAAATCTCAAGTATTCTCTACTGCTGAGGACAATCAGTCTGCTGTAACCATTCGCGTATTCCAAGGCGAACGTGAAATGGCGGCGGATAACAAAGTTCTTGGTCAATTTGATCTTGTTGGTCTACCACCTGCGCCACGCGGCGTACCACAAATCGAAGTTACATTCGACATTGATGCCAACGGTATCGTACATGTATCTGCGAAAGACAAAGGTACAGGCAAAGAACAACAAATCAAAATTCAAGCTTCAGGTGGCCTGAATGATGATGAGATCGATCAAATGGTTCAAGATGCCGAAGCCAATGCAGACAGCGATAAAAAGCTGAAAGAAATGGTTGAAGCGAGAAACCAAGCAGATGGCCTTGTTCACAGTACAGAAGCTTCACTAAAAGAACATGGTGAATCCATTTCTGAAGATGAAAAAACAGCCATCGAAACTGACATTGCTACTGTAAAAGAAGCAATGGAAGGCGATGATCCAGAAGCGATCACAACAGCTACAGAAGCATTGATGCAATCTTCTATGAAACTTGGCGAAGCAATTTATAAAGCTTCACAAGCAGAAGCTGGTGCTGAAGGCGAAGCGGCTGGTGCGGGCGCTGATGAAGCGGCTGATGAAAACGTTGTTGATGCTGACTTCGAAGAAGTTGACGACAGCAAAAAAGATAAATCCTAAGCTCTTTGCTTAACTAGGATTTAATAGGATAGATGGGCCGGATTGCATAGTTTACTAAAGCATTCCGGCCTGTTGTCTATTAGCATTAAGTTTGGATAATGGCATGAGCAAGCAGGATTACTACGAAACACTTGGTGTTGATCGCGGCGCGGATGCGGCCTCATTAAAATCTGCCTATCGCAAGATGGCTATGAAATACCATCCTGACCGTAACCCCGATGATGCAGAAGCAGAAGGCAAGTTCAAAGAAGTGAACGAAGCCTATGAAATTCTGAAAGACGACCAAAAACGTTCTGCCTATGACCAATATGGTCACGCAGCCTTTGAACAAGGTGGCATGGGCGGCGGTGGCGGCGGTGCTGGTTTTGGTGGTTTCACAGATATTTTCGAAGAAATGTTTGGCGACTTCATGGGTGGCGGTGGCCGTCGTGGCGGTGGCCAACAAAATAACCGCGGCAACGACCTACGCTATAACCTAGAAATCAGTTTAGAAGACGCCTTTCACGGTCGTAGTGTAGAAGTAAAAATTCCTTCTACAGAAAGCTGTGATGAATGTGATGGTAGCGGTGCCGAAGATGGTGCAGAACCAACCACATGTGCAATGTGTCATGGACATGGTAAAGTGCGTGCCCAACAAGGTTTCTTTACCGTTGAACGCGCTTGTCCAACCTGTTCTGGTCAAGGCAGTGTTATCGATAAACCTTGTGGTGGTTGCCGTGGCAATGGCCGTAAACAAATTGACAAAAACCTTTCTGTTAACATCCCAGAAGGTGTTGATGAAGGTACCCGTATTCGCCTAACTGGTGAAGGGGAAGCTGGCCTTCGTGGGGCACCATCAGGTGACCTTTATATCTTCTTATCCATTGCTCCGCATCGTATTTTCCAACGGGAAAGCGCAAATATATTCTGTGAAGTTCCAATCGCGATGACCGATGCGACTTTAGGGGCAGATATCGAAGTACCGACCATCGATGGTGGACGTTCAAAGGTTAAGATTCCATCAGGCACACAAACCGGACAACAATTCCGTCTTCGTGGCAAAGGCATGAGTATTTTACGCAGCCAAGCCCGTGGGGACATGTATATTGAAGCCAAGGTTGAAACCCCTGTGAATTTGACCAAGCGTCAAAAAGAACTTTTAGAAGAATTCCGTGAAGCCGGTGGCAAAGCAAAATATCAAAACCCTGAAACAGAAGGTTTCTTCTCTAAAGTCAAAGAATTCTGGGAAGATTTAACAGAATAAACTTTCCATACACCCATTTTTAAAAGCCTGCATTTCCTGAATGTGGGCTTTTTTCTTTAAAATGGTGACGAAAAGAGCAAATCAGGTCAATATTATGCTCATTGATCCTATCTTTACATGAATGATTAGCAAGGCTAACCCCCATGATATTATTTCCTGCGTCTCGTGAACTATTGGTTCAGTTATTACCAAAAAATGCTGTGATCGCTGAAATTGGCGTGGCAGAAGGGGAATTTTCACAGCATCTTGTGAATTTTTCGCAACCCCAAAAACTTCATCTTATTGATCCTTGGATCCATCAAGAAAGAGAAGATTATATCAAAGACAAAAATAACGTTAGCAATGAAGAAGGCGACCGACGCCATCAAGCGGTAAGTGATCAATTCGCAACCGAGATACAATCAGGGCAAGTCGAAATTCATCGTGAATTTTCTTATGATATTGTTGATCAATTTCCTGATGAATATTTTGACTGGATCTATGTGGATGCCGTTCATTCTTATGAAGGCGCAAAAGAGGATCTAGAACGGTTCCTTCCAAAAGTTAAACCAAATGGTTTTATTTTAGGGCATGATTATACTAACCACATTGATGCGCTGGATATGGATTTTGGCGTGGTTGAGGCCGTCGATGAATTTTGTTTGGAAAATAAAATGGCCTTTTTGGCCCTGACCAATGAATCTTATCCCTCATTTATTTTGTCTCGGGATGAAAATAATGAAGCGTCCAAAATGATCAAAAGTCACATCTATTATAATTTTACCCCTCTCGTTGAAATTGATGATCATCCAAAACATACCAAACTGCAACTTGACTATTATCAAGTTGGGGACAAAAAGGGTTTTACAAAAAAGTTTGTCCCACGCGTGTAGTTCGTTTAAAACACGAGCGTAATTCGTTTAATGAGTAGTGCAATAGGAAATAAATAATGTCTGATCTTCGTAAAGTTGCTGTTGTTGGAAGTGCTGGGCGCATGGGCCAAATGTTGGTACGTGAAATTCTTGCACATCCTAAATGTGAATTATCAGGGGCAACAGACCAAGAAGGAAGCCCAGCCATTGGCAAAGATGTCGGTATTGTTTC
>CBFCZA010000179.1:0-6280 GCA_965602285.1 uncultured Curvivirga sp.
ACCTTGCGGCCATCATCTGTCGTATAATGCATGTCTTTTGCTGCGGTGAACATGCTTACAAGACGTGAAGAAAGCTCAAATGCTAATGGGTGACCCATTTGAAATGCGGGGGCATAATCCATTTCACCAGCTTGCTTAGCGATGGCTTCTGTGATTTTTGGGCGACAATGGCCCGCATTCACACACCATAGCCCCGCAGTACCGTCTAAAACCTTGCGGCCATCATCTGTCGTATAATGCATGTCTTTTGCTGCGGTGAACATGCGTGGTTCTTTTTTGAACTGCCTGTTCGCGGTGAATGGCATCCAGAATGCATCCATGTTATTTGTTTCATTACGCATTGCGTTTTCTCCACTGTATAAAAGAAATTTTCACTATGCTTATAATAACAAAATAATGCGGGATAGAAGAGGTCCAGTTTTAATATTTTGAATGAGCCAGAATAAATCAATTATTAGAAAGATGGGAGAGGGGCTTAATTTATTGTTTTAAAATATAGTTTTATACATTCAAATCTAGTATCAAGTAGAGGCGCCAAGCGTAAGCATATGAATAAAAAAAATCAACTGCGTATCTTTTGTAGACCTATCCTATAACACTAGTGTAGCAATATCTTGGAGCCCATCTTAATAATGTGGAGGAGGGACATCGTCGGCTGGTTTCATACCATGTTCTAAGCGTGATAATTTCTGACGAAGGTGTTTGTTTTCAACAGATAATCTATCAATTTCTTTCCATTGTTTCGTAACAATATCATTAAGGTCAATGACCATTTGCTCTAATTCAGCTAATTTAATTTCCATTTCTATTAGACGTTCGGAACTCATGGCTATACCTTTTGAAAAAGTCTGTATTGTTTTTTTTAAATTCTAATCTAATTTTACGGCTATTAATAGCCTGACGCCCATCCTATAGAGCAAGAGCACCTATAAATGAAACATAAATTATTATCTGTAGAAGAAATGAAACAAACTGATCAGGCCGCAATTGCATCTGGTATAGATGGAATCACTCTTATGGAAAATGCAGGCGCAAGTGTTGTTAAGCATATTCGTAAGTATTTTCCAAAAGGCCATGCCGTAATTTTATGTGGACCCGGCAATAATGGTGGTGATGGTTTCGTCATCGCACGATTATTGAAGGAAATGGGGTGGATCGTTCAGCTTTGTTTATTTGGTGATGTGGAAAAATTATCAACTGATACTGCTCATATGGCTAAACTTTGGGATGGATATATAGATCAACCAGACGATTTAAACTTTACAGGCCCAACAATTATTGTAGACGCTATTTTTGGAACAGGACTTGATAGGCCTTTAGGAGGAAAAATTAAGGAGGTTTTAGTAGCTCTCCCTGATGTACCAATTATTGCGGTTGATATGCCAAGTGGTGTGAATGGTGATACAGGGCTTGTCTTAGGATATGCACGTCAGGCATATTCTACTGTAACATTTTGCCGTAAGAAAACAGGCCACCTTTTATATCCTGCCCGTGAATTATGTGGGCAGTTAATCGTCGCAGACATAGGTATTGTTGAATCCCATATTCAAACAATTTCACCAGAGGTGCTAGAGAATGGCTTAACCCTTTTTCAAGATGCTTCCACATTAAAACAACAAACTGATACCCATAAGTTTAAACGCGGGTACGCGGTTATTGCTGGGGCGGAAGTTATGACAGGTGCCACTAGACTTGCTGCACGCGCATCACAGCGAGCAGGGGCGGGGTATGTAGTTATCGCAAGCCCCGAAAAAGCATCTACATTATATAGGGTTTCATTGTCCAGTGTCGTTGTTAAGGGGTATCGTGATACAAATGGCTATAAGGAGATTCTAGAAGACGAAAGAACTAACTCGTTTCTGATTGGACCCGGTATGGGCTATGCGTTTGGGGCACAAGAAAGAGTGTTACAAACTCTCTCTCTTAATAAACCAACAGTTTTAGATGCTGATGCCCTTTCTCTTTTTGAAGGGAGTAGCGATTTACTTTTCAAATCCATCCAAAATAATTGCATACTGACGCCACATGAAGGGGAGTTTTCAAAACTATTTCCAGATATAGCCCGTCAAAATATTGGCAAACTAAATAAAGCTCGTAAAGCTGCAGAAAAATCTGGAGCTATTGTGGTTTTAAAAGGGCCAGACACAATTATTGCGTCCCCTCGCGGTCGTGCTGTTATTAATAGCAATGCGCCTTCATACCTTGCGACGGCAGGCAGTGGTGATGTTCTTGCAGGAATTATTACAGGCTATCTTGCTCAAGGAATTGATCCGTTTGAGGCAGCCTCTTTATCTGTTTCTCTCCATGGAGAATTAGCAAATCATTGTGGTGTAGGGCTGATAGCTGAAGACTTAGTTGATGCTATACCAAATGTATTAAAGAAACTTAACTTGGTATAATTAAAATAGTTTGTGAATCCAAATACCTCTGGTTAGCTATTATTAATTTACAGCAAGAAAGAACTGTATTTAATTTATTTGCTTGCGAATCATTGATGTGGTACGATTCGTGCACAGTCAAAACTGCGCTCATATGAGGGTGCACGATATAGTTACAGAAGTAGCTAAATAATAATATTGAGGGCTGGGCAGATGATATCAGAAAAAAATAAAAAAATATTCTTACAAGGCAAAAGTAACGCTGAATTTCTGAATGTTAGAGGAAAAACGAGAAGTAGTATGTTTTTTAAACGTGGTCGTAAATTGGAATATGTAAGGGCTGGTGCCTTATTTCGTCGTGAACGAGATGATCGTATGATTGAAACCGCCCGTGTTATTAGTGTTTCTACTGATACATTTGGTATTCCCCATGTTCGGTATGAATTGAAAATGGAAAAAAGATGCATGGCTTATTCTGAAGTGCATGGCCCACGCGTTTTAGCACTGAATACGTTCACCGATATGTATAATGAAAGAATTGCCAGTCAATAATATCATTAAATAAATGATTTTTTTATTATTTTATGCGCTTCGTTAGAAATAACGGAGCTATTTTTTTATCTATAGAATTAAAGTTTTTCTATTTGATTCTAAATATTTGGAATTTGAAGTTGGAAAATGAGCATATTTAATAATATTAAATAATTTTTATTTCTATATTTTCTGCGGCTTTGAGAGCTATTTGAAAAAAAACTTTACGATAGGCTTTGACGGACTGAAATCCTGTGTTATAGATCCGCCGCAACAGAGACCCCGAGGCGGGGTTCGGAGCCTTCTTTGAAGATAGCGGTCGTGGCGGAATTGGTAGACGCGCTAGATTTAGGTTCTAGTATCTTATGGTGTGAGAGTTCGAGTCTCTCCGACCGCACCAAAGACGCTCCGAAAAAGTCAACGCCTTGATCTCCTCCCGTGGATTTTTTCACGGATGTTCAGACCAAATTCTTATGGTATGAAGTCGCACCGAGTTTTATTTATAACACGCCGACTAAAGGTCGTTTTCCATGCAAATCAACGAAACTAAAAATGAAGGCTTGAGCCGCGAATATAACGTAACGGTTCCTGCTTCCGATATCGCCACACGTGTAGATGCAAGATTACAAGAAGTTGGCAAAACAGTAAATCTTCCTGGTTTCCGTAAAGGTAAAGTGCCTTTGACCATTTTGCGTCAACGTTTCGGCCAGTCCGTAATGGGTGAAGTACTAGAAGCTGCTGTAAACGAATCAAGCGCAGAGGTTCTTTCTAAAAATGAACTTCGCCCTGCGATGCAGCCAAAAATCGAAATCGAAAGCTTTGAAGAAGGTAAAGATCTTATCTACACAATGGGCGTAGAATGTATGCCAGAGATCGTAGAGATGGATTATTCAACAATTGAGTTGACCAAACATAAAGCTAAGATCGAAGGCAAGGAAGTTGACGAAGCTCTTGAGCGTATTGCCAAAGACTTCCGTAAAACAGAGCCTGTTGCTAAAGCCCGTAAAGCTAAAGAAGGTGACGTTGTTGTTATCGACTTTAAAGGTTCTATCGACGGCGTTGAATTCCAAGGTGGTGCCGGTGAAGGTCATAATTTGGAATTGGGTTCAAACTCTTTCATTCCAGGTTTTGAAGATCAACTTGTTGGCGCTAAACCAGAAGATCACTTAGACGTAAAAGTAACTTTCCCTGCTGAATATCAAGCTGAAGAGCTTGCAGGTAAAGAAGCTGTATTCTCTGTAGATGTTAAAGAGCTGCGCGAATATGTTGAAACAGCGATTGATGATGAATTAGCTAAAAGCCTCGGTCTTGATGATCTAGAGCAACTTAAAAATAACATCCGTGATCGTTTAGCTGAAGATTATGATCAATTCTCTCGCAATCGCATGAAACGTCAATTGCTTGACGCTTTACAAGAAGGTCATGATTTTGATGTGCCTGCAGGCATGATTGATCAAGAATTTGACAGCATCTGGAAGCAGTTCGAAGAAGCTAAAACAGCTGGACAATTAGATGAAGACGAAACTTCTAAAGACGAAGACGAACTAAAAGCAGAATATCGTGAGAATGCGATTAGTCGCTCAAGATGATTTAAATAAAGCAATTATGTCAGAAGCGCGTAAGTACCAAGGTCAAGAAGCTCAGGTTATGCAATATTATCAGCAAAACCCAGAAGCGATGGCTAGCCTTCAAGCTCCTATTTTTGAAGAAAAAGTTGTAGACTTTATCATCGAGATGGCAAAAGTGACTGAAGAAGAAGTTTCTGTTGAAGATCTTGTAAAAGATCCTGAAGGCGATGAAGCACCAGCTAAAAAAGCGAAAGCTAAAAAAGCTGCGAAGAAAACAGCGTCTAAGAAAGCAGCTTCTAAAAAATCAGCAGCAAAGAAAGCCGCTGATAAGTAATAATGATTAAATGATTATGGACTGATTAAAATTGGTCTGGTATTTTCTATAAAATCACTTATATGCTAATCCCACGTGAATTTCAGGTCATTTTGACTTGTCACATCCGTGGGATTAGTGCTTTCTAGCATTAGTGATTCACAGATACGAACAAAATAAATAAGGGAGTGGCCCTTCGCCATGATTACAGATCGCGATCCAATAGACGTTTATATGAATACTCTTGTTCCTATGGTTGTTGAACAAACAAACCGTGGTGAACGATCTTATGATATTTATTCACGCCTTTTAAAAGAGCGTATCATCTTTTTAACAGGTCAAGTTAATGATCATGTGTCCAGTTTAATTTGTGCACAATTATTATTCTTGGAATCTGAAAACCCGAAGAAAGATATTGCCTTTTATATTAATTCCCCCGGCGGTGTCGTTACTTCAGGCATGTCAATTTATGATACGATGCAATATATTCGTCCTTCTGTATCCACCTTATGTCTAGGGCAAGCGGCCTCTATGGGGTCTTTGTTATTGACTGCAGGGGATAAAGGGAAGCGTTTTGCATTACCAAACAGCCGCATCATGATTCACCAACCTTCTGGTGGTGCACAAGGGCAGGCAACTGACATTGAAATTCAAGCACGTGAAATTCTTCGCATGCGCGCCAGCTTAAATGATATTTATGTTCAGCATACAGGTCAAAAACTTGATGTTATTGAGGCTGCTATGGAACGTGATAATTTCATGGAAGCTGGTGAAGCTAAAGAATTTGGTTTGATTGATGAGGTTGTTGAAGTTCGCCCAGATGAGGCGAGCGAAGATTAATTTTCCCGAATTTTAGAATTTAAATAAGGCATAACTTTTATTAGTTATGCCTTATTTTTATGTTAACCATCCACTTTTTTTTCATAAAAGGGTGTTTATTGTCTATTTTAAGCCATTTTGTCCGCTTGTACATAATATATCAGACAAAAGTTCACTTTCGGATTGCTAGGTCGGAATGGGGCCGTATAATCAAATGTGAGATAGATTTTATGGACGAAAGAAAAATACATGACAAAGTCCACCAGTAGCGGTGATTCAAAGAACACATTATATTGTTCCTTCTGTGGTAAAAGCCAACATGAGGTCCGTAAACTTATTGCCGGACCTACCGTATTCATTTGTGACGAATGCGTTGAACTATGTATGGATATCATTAAGGAAGACACAAGTACTTCACTTGCGACTTCAGGTGAGGGTGTTCCAGCCCCTAAAGAAATTCGCAATGTTTTAGATGATTATGTCATTGGCCAGGATTTCGCAAAACGCGTTCTCGCGGTTGCTGTGCATAACCATTACAAACGTCTTGCGCATCAAAGTGAAAATGGCGAAGTTGAACTAGCCAAATCTAATATCATGCTTATTGGACCAACAGGTTGTGGTAAAACACTTCTTGCCCAAACATTAGCACGTATTTTGGATGTTCCTTTTAC
>CBFCZA010000180.1:0-6276 GCA_965602285.1 uncultured Curvivirga sp.
TGTATTGTTTTTGGTCGATCAGGCAGAAAGTGTGAACCTTTCAAAATTTGAGTTGGTTTGCCGATTGTTTGATGGAAATGATGATCAAGCAATACAAAAAGCCCGTCTTTCTTGGAAAAAAGAAAAAGAGGATGGCCAGTCCTTGACCTACTGGCAACAAACAGATCAAGGTAGTTGGTCTAAAGTCGCTGAGGCAAATGTAAAAGAAACATAATTCTTACCACCAATGATCATTTAAAAAGTGAAATTCTACTTTTTTGGGGTTACTTCTCTCGACAGTCTCCTATAGCATTAACGGGAATTATATTTTGGTAGGATTATGCGTGTAAGCGCGATAATGTAGACCTATAAGAAAAAGAATATTAAGGGTCAGATGGCTAAAAATTTCAAACAAAGGCGAATTGCGCCCCGCAGTCGATTCATGCCTTCTACTGGGCGGTGGTCCCATACTTTTGGGGCTATTGATCTGGGAACGCATAATTGCCGGTTACTTGTTGCCCGTCCTTCTAAAAATGGATTTCGTGTCATTGATTCTTTTTCCAGAATTGTGTCTTTGGGAGAGGGAATTTCTTCAACGGGGCGTTTGAATGAAGCTGCACAAGGTCGCGCTATTCAGGCTCTTCATGCATGCATGGATAAAGTCCAATTTAGGAAAGTTAATCGTATTCGTGCCATCACAACAGAAGCATGTAGACAAGCTAGTAATGCGGATCAATTCATCCTTCGTGTTTTGGAAGAAACGGGTATTCTTTTGGAAATTATTGATTCCAAAGAAGAGGCTAGCCTAGCCATCGCAGGATGTGTGCCTTTGTTACGCAAAGATAAAAGCCATGCACTGATTTTTGATATTGGTGGTGGAAGCACACAAATTATTTGGGTACGCACGAATATTGACAACCATCGCCGACCCAAGGTGATCGATAGCATTTCAATCCCATTTGGTGTCGTGACTTTAGGGGAGACCGTTGGGCATTCTAACCTTGCTGGACCTGATTTTGATACTTGGAGCGAGAAGATTGCAGCGCTATTTTCTGATTTTTCTGATCGAAACAAGATTTTAGATTATATTTCTAAAAATAAGGTCCAAATGTTAGGCACTTCAGGGACTGTAACGACGGTAACTGGGATTGATATGGGGCTTCCTCATTATATTCGGTCAAAAGTTGACGGTTCGGTCTTGCAGTTTCGGGCCGCAGAGGATATCTCCTCACGTTTACGATCCATGTCTTTGGCAGAGCGTGAAGAATGCCCATGTGTAGGAAAAGACCGTGCAAACCTTGTATTGGCTGGTTGCATCATTTTAGATGCGATCTGTAGCGTTTGGCCCGTTGGTGAATTACATGTAGCAGACCGTGGAATTCGTGAAGGTATTTTATTAGGAATGATGTCAGCCGCAGATCAAGAGGCTGAGGAGAATTGGACCCATGGTAACCAGTGATAACGACGATATGTTTGATCCGAAATCGGAAGTAAACAAAAACAACATTGCTAAAACTTCGACACGTAAAACATCTGTCGCAAAAAAGAAGCTGAGCCAGAAAAGTGAAGCTGCAATCAGAAACGTAACGGATGGTCGACATCAACGGATTAGAGTTAAAACCGCTAAACGTCGTAAAACATCATCAACCCGATGGTTACAACGTCAATTAAATGATCCTTATGTTGTTGAAGCAAAGCGTCTTGGCTATCGTGGCCGTGCAGCGTTTAAGTTAACCGAACTTGATAATCGCTATGATTTTTTACAACCCGGACAAACTATTGTTGATTTGGGCTGTGCCCCCGGTGGCTGGGTGCAGGTTTGCCAAGAACGCATTGGTGATACGGGGCATGTTGTAGGCATTGATTTACAAGAGGTGGAGCCTATTCCGGGAGCAGACCTTATTCAGGGTGACTTTATGGAAGATGATGCCCCTGCAAAATTGAAAGCCTATTTGAAAGGCCCTGTAGATGTTGTGTTGTCAGATATGGCACCATTCACGACAGGTCATGCAACAACTGACCATCTACGTATCGTTGGTTTGGTTGAGGCTGCAGCATATTTTGCCATGGAAGTATTAAAAACGGACGGTATTTTTGTTGCCAAAGTTTTTGCTGGTGGCACTGAAAGTGAACTTTTATCTCTATTGAAAAAGCATTTCAAAAAATTATCCCATCATAAGCCATCTGCAAGCCGTAAAGATTCAGCAGAAATGTTCCTTGTTGCACAAGGCTTTACTGGAGAACGTCCTGTGATGCCAACGATGTCAGATTATAATCCAATGGATAGCAATTAGGGCTCAATATGCGTGCTATCGTTCAACGTGTTTTAGAAGCATCTGTTTGTGTGGATAATGAAATGGTCGGTGAAATCGGGCAGGGTTTAATGGTTCTTTTTTGCGCAGATAAAGATGATACGGATGAACAGGCCGCTTATTTTGCCCGTAAAATAGCTGCAATGCGCATTTTTTCAGATGAAGATGGGAAGTTGAATCTTTCCATTAAAGAAGTCGGTGGAGCCATTCTTGTCATCAGCCAATTTACTCTTGCTGCTGATTGGAAAAAAGGGAACCGACCAGGTTTTTCAAATGCTGCTGGGCCTGAAGAAGGCAAGCGTCTTTATGAATTGTTTGTCGCGAAACTACGTTCAGAAAACATCTCCGTTGAAACAGGGCGTTTTGCGGCTGATATGCAAGTGGCACTTATCAATGATGGTCCCATTACAATCCCAATGCAGGCCTAACAGTAAAGATTTTTTTATTGTAGGGTTTCAATAAAGTGACTAACGTCTCAGGTAGTGTTTTTATATTCTGGGAGAGCTAGGGTTGTTTTTTATTTTTTTTGCGTAAAGCGATCAATTTTCCAATTGGGTATTTTACTACTCATACTATTTGCGATGCCTATTGAATCAAAAGCAGAAGAGGTGTTGTGGACTTCAACAGAGTATAAACGATCAGCTACTTGCCGTGATTTAGGTTCATCCAAAATCTCAGGAAAACAATCAGGTAATTATTTTGAACTGATCATTACGCATGCTACAGGTAAAGTCCGGCGTTTTATTTCATCCATTAATGGGAATGGTAATGTATATGGTGAGGGACGCTTAAAGGCCCAATATTTTCCTGCTGGATATGATCGCAAAAAAGAATTCCCTGCATTTTTTGATGGAAAAATCACTGATAATATTCTTTCAGGTCATGTGGTTACGGGCAGGGGGGCGCTTCAAACAAGTGACAGTAAATGTCGAATTGATTTGGTTTTAGAATCTCCCATGAAGCAACCCAAACTTTTACAGGCATCATCTGAAATGTCTAATTCTAAACAAGATGATAGCTCTGGAAAAAGCACCACATTTAGCAGGGCTACGTCTTCCTTTTTAATTCCCGCAGAATTATCCAATGGTTCTTTCAGTGAAAATTCAAAACATCTTAAAATGCTAACAGGTCTACTTGAGGCGGGTATCATTTCTAATGAAGAGTTCCATGCAAAATCTAAACAACTTGAAAAGTTAAAGCGAAATACTAAATTTGATATAGCTGTTGTCATTGGAAATTCAAATTATACCAAAAAGGGAAGAGATATTCCAAATGTAACTCCTGCATATGCAGATGCAAAAGCAGTAAAGAATTACTTTCTTAAAGATTTGGGGGTTAAGGAAGAGAATTTAATCTTTTTGAAGGATGCAACAACATCTCAATTAGTAAGTGTTTTTGGAAATTATAAAACTCATAAGGGGCAGCTTTACAATTGGGTAAAACCAGAGGCCTCAAATGTTTATATATACTATGCAGGGCATGGAGCACCTGCTGGAAGTGATGGTACAGCATATTTAGTTCCATCAGATGCTTCTACTGATAATATGGAGCTGACTGGATACCCACTTGATATCATGTATAAAAATTTGGAAAATTTACCTTCGAAATCTACCACAGTAATTTTGGAATCTTGTTTCTCTGGTGCTAGTCAAAGTGGTACGTTGATTTCAAATGCTTCACCTATTTATCTAAAAGAAAAGGCACCTAATATACCTTCCAATATTTCTGTCATTTCTGCAGGATCTGCAAATGAAATGGCTTCTTGGGAAAAAGATAAATCAAATAGCTTATTCACGAAATACTTCTTGAGTGGTATAAAGGGAGAGGCCGATAATGCACCATATGGAAATGCCGATGGGGATGTGGATGCATTGGAATTAGGGCGATATCTAGATGACCCCGTTAGCTATTACGCACGCCGTTATTATGGCAGAGAGCAAAATGTTCAAATAGTTACTGGTGAAAAAAGTTAGTTTTTAGATTATTTTTTCAGTTTTACATAAGCAATTAATTCTCGCCCAAATCCTAATTTCGCTGCAGATTCAGTGTATTGAATATAGTCACTAATATTCTTTTCGATTAAATGGTTCTCACAAAACACTCTGGTCAAATGAGCACTTTTACCAAGTGTTTTATCTTTCCAGTAATTTGAATGTTGATTTGCAAGAAAAAGTTCTATGGGGAAGTTTGCCTGTAAACTTAGTAATTCGTAACCACAATGTGCTAGTAACTGTGTCAAACCCTGATTGTTAAAATACGAGAGATGTTCTGGAGGGGCAAACCAAGTATTTTCTGCATATCCTTCTTCAACGAGTGCCTTTTGAAAGTCGGAATAGTCATTTGGAACTCTAATTCTCAAGGCTGAATTAGAGCTTAATAATGGTTTGATCGAATGTAATAAATGTTGAGGGTCTATAACATGTTCTAATACATTTTGAAGATTTATAAGACCAAAGGTCTTGCCTTCATCTTGTAACTTTTGAACCATTTCGAATAAATCACCACCCAAAAAGAATGGCAACATATCGTTATTATGCTTTTTAATCCCAAAGTTTGAAAAATCCGTACATAAAACATCCCAATTAAATGAGTGGAATGATTTTGTAAAAAAACCTTCTCCGCACCCCAAATCAAGTAAAGAGTTGGTTAGTTTTAAGTGCCTTGATGTTTCAAGAGAAACTTTAGCTATATTTTCAAAATATCGCAGTTCCTCAGGTAGATATTCAGGAGCATATGTACCACTAGCATCTTGGAAGTATTTATCTTTGTAATACTTGCTAAGGTAATCAGCCGAAGGTTTAGGTTCGGCTTCATAATACCCATGATGGTTTAGTTTTTCATAAAACTCAGTCATTTCCTACTTCATTCTGTAGTCACAAAGATAATTACTTTATTCCCACTCGATCGTTCCGGGTGGTTTAGAGGTGTAATCATAACAGACACGGTTAATGCCGCGCACTTCATTTACAATGCGTGTTGCCGTTGCTGTTAAAAAGGCTGCTTCAAAAGGATAGACATCTGCTGTCATGCCATCGGAAGAAGTTACAGCCCGAAGCGCCGATACGAACTCATACGTTCTAGCATCGCCCATAACACCTACGGTCTTAACTGGAAGTAATACGGCAAATGCCTGCCAGATATCATCATAAAGACCAGCTTTACGAATTTCATCAAGATAGATGGCATCAGCTTTACGTAAAATATCACATTTTTCTTTAGTGATATCACCGGGAATACGAATGGCAAGACCGGGTCCAGGGAATGGATGACGCCCAAGAAGTGATTGCGGAATACCAAGTTCTTTACCTAATAAACGGACTTCATCTTTAAATAATTCACGTAACGGCTCTACCAATTCCATATTCATACGATCAGGTAGGCCGCCCACATTATGATGTGATTTAATGGTGTGTGATGGACCGCCTGTAAATGATACAGATTCGATCACATCAGGATATAATGTCCCTTGTGCTAAGAAATCGGCACCACCAAGTTTGTTTGCTTCTTCTTCAAAAACATCAATGAACAAACCACCAATGATTTTACGTTTTGTTTCTGGATCGCTAACGCCTGCTAATTTACCAAGGAATAGTTCTTCAGCATTACTATGTACAAGAGGGATATTGTAATGATTGGTGAATAGATCGACGACTTGATCCGCTTCATTTAAGCGCAAGAGGCCATGATCGACAAAAATACAAGTAAGTTGCTCACCGATAGCTTCGTGGATAAGAACGGCTGTTACAGTTGAATCTACACCACCAGAAAGGCCACAAATAACTTTTTTGTCGCCTACTTGGCGACGGATAGCATTGATTGCCTGTTCACGATAGGCCGCCATTGTCCAGTCACCCTTACATCCACAAACACCGTGAATAAAGTTATTGATAAGCTGCGCACCATGTGGCGTGTGGGCTACTTCTGGATGGAATTGAACAGCATAGAATTTTTTGTCATCATTGGCGACAGCTGCATAAGGTGCACC
>CBFCZA010000181.1:0-6267 GCA_965602285.1 uncultured Curvivirga sp.
CGGGAAATTTTAAAATGGCATTGTGATCACAATTAACGGGACGCGGCTCCACCGGGCTTTTATTAGCTATGTGCCGGACTTCTAATTTAGATGGAATTAAGGCCTTTCAAAGAGATATGCTATAATATTTAAATTATTAGTCTTTCATATTTTAAATTCATGTATGTAAGGGCAACTTAGATTTAAGTCGCATTTTATGTTTTTTTTAAGGAGGGGCATTATGAAAAAGAATAGCCACTTTAAAGATGTAGAAACAATGGTCGAAACAATGAAACCGGGATATCCTGTTTATTGTTGGAGACCAGCAGAATTAGAGAAAAACGCAAAGTTATTCCTAAATCATTTCCCCGGACGTGTATTATATGCAGTTAAATGTAATCCTCATTTAACAGTTTTAAAGGCATTCTATGACGCAGGTATTCGTCATTTTGACACAGCTTCCTTACAAGAAATTGCGACCATTCGTGAAAATTTTGCTGATGCGGATTGTTATTTTATGCATCCCGTAAAGGCACGAAGTGCCATTCTTTCAGCACATGATGTCTATCGTGTTGATCATTATGTGATTGATCATAAAGCCGAACTTCAGAAAATAATAGATGAAACTGGTGGGGGTGATGGACAAGTTGTCATTGTTCGATTGGACACACCGCAGTTCGATGCTGCATTTGCATTATCGGAAAAGTTTGGGGCAAGCCCTGATGAGGCAGTTGAATTATTAAGGAAAGCTGTAGATGAAGGTTGTCAAACAGGCTTGGCTTTCCATGTCGGTTCACAATGTCGCAATAAAGAAGCTTTTGTTTCTGCCCTGAATGTTGTACGTGAAGTTATTGAAAAGGCAGATGTTAATATTCATTATCTTGATGTAGGGGGAGGGTTTCCAGCCCATTATATTGACGATAAACCAGAACCGTTAGAACGTTATTTTGAAGAAATCAAAAAAGAAGTAGATAAACTACCACTAAGGGGGGATACAGTTCTTATGTGCGAACCGGGGCGTTCTTTAGTTGCTTCTGGTGCGTCAATTGTTGTGCAAGTTCAATTACGTAAGGATAAATCTATATATATTAACGATGGCGTTTATCATAACTTCTCAGAGGCTCTTGTAGCAGAAATTAAATTCCCGATGAAACTTATCCGCCCCGGAAAAGAGATTTCTAGGGAAACAGATATGTTTAAAATCTTTGGTCCAACTTGTGATTGTACGGATGTTTTTCCTTATGAGGTAGAATTGCCAGCAGATGTAGAAGAAGGGGACTGGATCGAAGTTGGAATGATGGGGGCTTATTCCAATTCAATGTCGACTAAATTTAATGGATTCTTTGCTGAAACATATGTGACATTGGATAGTCCCATGCTTCGTTCAGATACACCTTTGGCAAATGTAGTAAATCTTGAAAAACAAAAAAATAGTAAAAAGAAAGTAAAAGCAGTGGAAGTTGCGGAATAATAAATCTTTCACTGTTCGAATAAAAGCTGTTAAAACAGGGTCTAGGGATTTCTAGGCCCTGTTTTCTTTTATGGACTATTTTTATGCATAAGTTTTTTTTATCTATTTTAGTTAGCTTTGTGTTTGTGAATGCAGGTTCTAGTGCCATTGCAAATGATCGTCAAAATATTTACCTCGCCACGGTAGTTAGTGGCGAAAGCCTATTAGAGGTTTCTAAGAAAGCCAAAGATTTAAAACAGATACGCAATCAAGCGGTGACCTTGGCAAATGACTTAAAAAACCTTTCATATTCAGAATCCGCAGCCAGAGTAAGTGATAAAATTGCGCCACCGCCGGGCGTGGCTATTGAATCTACGAATAGATCTCTTGATTTAATGGAGATGCAATCAGGCAATCTTGTTGAAATACAAGATGTGCCTGTAGATTGGTTTACAGGTTATTTAGAAAAAGCGCGGCAAAATTTGAAGCTACTGTTAGATAGTTTAGATGGAGAAACTATCCCATCACGGGCCCAAATTGAACAACAATCAATGGCAACACTTCAGGCGATTAAATATATCATTCAACCGCCTAATTTATAATTATTGTTCTTTTAAATATTTTGCCACATCAAGGGCGAAGTAAGTAAGTACACCATTACAGCCAGCACGTTTAAATGATGTAAGGGCTTCGATCATTACCTTTTCTTTATCCATCCAGCCATTTTGCACCGCAGCCATGAGCATGGAATATTCTCCTGATACTTGATAGGCAAAAGTCGGCATTTCAAATGTATCTTTTAATGTTTTTACAATATCAAGATAAGGCATACCGGGTTTAACCATAATCATGTCTGCCCCTTCTTGAATATCAAGTTCTACTTCACGTATGGCTTCTAAACCATTGCGATAATCCATTTGATAAGTACGTTTATCGCCTTTTAGTGCAGAAGTAGAGCCGACCGCATCCCTAAAAGGTCCATAAAAAGCAGAGGCATATTTTGCAGCATAAGAAATGATACGTACATCTTCCCGATCAATTGAATCTAAACCTTCACGTATAGCCCCGATGCGTCCGTCCATCATGTCAGATGGCGCGATTGTATCGCATCCTGCTTCTGCTTGTGTGATGGCTTGCTTTATTAAAACTTCGACAGTTTCATCATTTAAAATGATACCGTCTTTAATAAGCCCATCATGTCCGTGATCTGTATAGGGATCTAAAGCCACATCACACATAATGATGAGTTCAGGGAACGCCGCGCGAATAAGGCGGGTTGCCGTGTTGATCAGGTTATCAGGGTTTAAGGCCTCAAAACCATCTGCAGTGCGTTTTTCTGGGCTCGTGTATGGAAATAGGGCAATGGCTGGGATGCCATGATCAACAGCCTCGCCAACCACATCGACAATTTTATCAAGAGTATAACGGTTAACACCGGGCATAGAATCAACAGGTTGGGTTATATTTTGCCCTTCCATAATGAATAAAGGCCAAATTAAATCCGAAGTAGAGAGACTATTCTCTGCCACAAGACGACGAATGTTGTCATGTGCGCGCACGCGTCGCATTCTTCTTGGTAAGGCCAATTTACTCATAATGTCTCTCTTTTATCAAAATACATAATTGGAATTTTATTTAGATTATTTCCTTTGAGCCTGAATCGCAATCTGGGATTTTGAAAATGTATAAAAAAGGCCGCCCTAATGAATAGGAACGGCCTTTTAGGAAATAATATGATGCTTACGCTTGAGAAGCTGCTAATGCTTGCTCTAAATCTGCAAGAATATCATCAATATGTTCAATGCCAATTGATAGACGAACATAGCTATCTGACACACCAGATTGTTCTTGTTCTTCTTTTGTCAATTGTGAATGAGTTGTTGTTGCAGGATGAATAGCAAGTGAACGTGCATCCCCAATATTTGCAACATGATAGAAAAGCTTCAAAGAATCGATGAATTTTGCTCCAGCTTCTTTCCCACCTTTAATATGGAAACCAAGAAGCGCACCTTTACCGCCCGGAAGATATTTATCAGCACGTGCTTTTGCATCACCAGTCGCAAGAGTTGGGTGAATAACTGAATCTACGGCATTATGGCCATCCAGATACTTGGCAACAGCCGCACCATTTTCACAATGTGCACGCATGCGTAAGGCTAAAGTTTCTAAACCTTGGATGGTTTGGAATGAATTAAATGGACTTGTTGCACCGCCAAGGTCACGAAGTAGAGTAACACGCGCCTTAAGGATGTAAGCTATTGGACCTAATGGCTTAACTGCCTGTGTCCAAACAGCACCATGATAGCTAGCGTCAGGTGTGTTTAGAGCTGGTTGGCGTTCTGCATGTGTTTCCCAATCAAAATCACCGCTATCAATAATAACACCACCCATGCTTGTTCCATGACCACCAATATATTTTGTTGTAGAATAAACAACGATTGCGGCGCCATGATCGAATGGACGACAAATTAATGGGGCTGCAGTATTGTCCATGATCAATGGAATGCCATATTCACGGCCAATAGCAGCAACTTCACCAATTGGGAAGACGTCTAATTTTGGATTAGGTAAAGATTCAGCATAAAAAGCACGTGTTTTATCATCAATGGCTTTACGGAAGTTCTCTGGATCACTTGGGTCTACAAAACGAACTTCAATGCCTTGATCTTTTAATACATTGGCAAATAAATTGTATGTGCCACCATATAAATGTGTGGAACTAACAATATTGTCACCATTTTTAGCAATGTTTTGAATGGATACAGCAGACGCTGTTTGGCCAGAAGAAAGACCCAATGCCGCAACACCACCTTCAATAGCCGAAAGACGTTTTTCTAGCACATCTGTCGTTGGGTTCATGATACGTGTATAAATGTTACCCAATTCTTCCAAACCAAAAAGTTTGCGGGCATGTTCTGCGCTATCAAACTCATAAGCAGTGGTTTGATAGATAGGCACAGCAACAGCATGTGTCGTTGGATCTGAACGATAACCTGCATGAAGTGCAAGTGTTTCTGGATTTTTACTCTCAACAGTCATGAATCTATACTCCGTTAATTATTAATTTCTAATTAAAGTTTTACGGGAAGTATTTTTGTTCGTCAAGTCGAATTATTGTTCTTTATAAAGAACAATAAGCATTTATTATATTTAAAAAGAGGGTTCAAAGTTTTCACGTTTAATAGTTTCTTGAATTTCAGGAAGAGATTTTAATTTCATTAAGTAGGATTTAAGTTTTGGGTGACTCATCGGGCCATTTTTAATTTCAAAACTATGTGCCCATTCGGAAAGCATAAACAAATAGTAATCACATATGTTCGGTTGGTTACTTATTAGAAATTCAGGGTTATTTGATAGTTCGTTGTCAATAATATTGAATGTATTAGAAATTCTAATGGCGACTTGTTTACGGATAGCTGGGACAGCAGTTGGGTCAGATGTATATCTAATAGCGTAATGAAAATTAATGAGTTCAGCTTGCAGTGTGTTCGTTAAATGGATTAACCATTTATAGGCAATAGATCGTTCAATAGAACCATATTTAGGAAATAAATGTGCATTCATTTCTTGATCTGCAATATGCAAACATATTGCTGCAGCTTCAAATAAAACGAGAGATTTACCACCCTTTTGAATATTGTCATCAATTAATACGGGTACCTTACCGTTTGGGTTAATTTTTAAATATTCTTCACCATGTTGTTCTTGATGTGCCATATCAACATTTAAAAATTCAAATTTGGCATCTGCTTTTATGAGACATACATGAGCAACAAAACTAGCAACATTACTAGAGCCATATAATTTATACATTGTGAATCCTTAAAAGAAATGAAGAATATGATTGATATTAATGATATTTGATACTTTATAGAATACATAATAAACAAAGGCACTATTGTTTTATTTGATCCCATATTTAAGTAGTATTTGAGTATACTTGACAAAGATCCATACGCTACCGTATGGTCTTGCGATTCTACACCACTACGACAGGAGAAATAGGATATGGATTTCCAATTGTCAGAGGAGCAAACCGCTATTCAAGATATGGCGCGCGCATTTGCAGACAATGAAATGCTCCCTTATGCGGAAGAATGGGATGATAAGAAGACTTTCCCTGTAGAGACATTACGCGCTGCGGCTGACCTTGGTTTAGGGGGTATATATAGCGATCCTGAATATGGTGGTTCTGGATTAGGGCGACTTGATTCTGTTATCATATTTGAAGAACTTGCTTCTGCTTGCCCTTCCACTGCTGCGTTTTTATCTATACATAATATGGCAAGTTGGATGGTTAGTCAGTACGGAAGTGAGGATATAAAACAACGTTTTCTTCCTGATTTACTTTCCATGAAAAAAATTGCCTCTTATTGTTTAACGGAACCTGGATCTGGATCTGATGCGTCTGCGTTACGTACAACAGCTTTACGTGATGGCGATGAATATGTTCTTAATGGATCGAAGGCATTTATTTCTGGTGGTGGTGTTAGCGACATTTACGTTGTGATGGTTCGAACCGGTGAAGATGGTCCTAAGGGAATTTCCTGTGTGATTGTTGAAAATGGTACAGACGGACTTAGCTTTGGTGCACAAGAGCGTAAAATGGGCTGGAATAGCCAACCAACAGCACAAGTCCAATTTGATAATTGTAGAATTCCTATCTCTAACCGTGTTGGGGACGAGGGTGATGGTTTTAAATTCGCGATGGCAGGATTGGATGGCGGTCGTTTAAATATTGCTGCCTGTTCTATTGGTGCTGCGCGTGCTTCTTTGGATGCAGCAAAAAACTATATTAATGAACGTAAACAGTTTGGTAAAAAATTAAGTACGTTTCA
>CBFCZA010000182.1:0-6258 GCA_965602285.1 uncultured Curvivirga sp.
TATCAATGCATTTGTTGAAAAACGTAAACCTGTTTTCAAGGGCGAATAATCATGGCTGCTATCCCTATGAAACCAAACGAAGTTAAAAATGTAACTTGTTTAGGTGGCGGGCCAATTAGCACTGGTTGGACTGCCCATTTCTTAGCCCAAGGGTTTGATGTGACGATTTATCTGCATGATCCAGCAGAAGAAGAATCCGTTCGTCAATTACTGGATACTGCTTGGAAAAGCTTAACCGAAATTGGTTTGAAAGAAGGAGCTTCTTTAGATCGCTTAACGGTAAGTAGCGACCTTGGCGAAGCCGTTTCTAATGCTGATTTTGTTCAAGAATCAGTTCCTGAAATTATGGCACTTAAACAAGGTGTTTATGCGCAGCTTGGGGATTTGGTTCCTGCGGGCGTTGTGATTGCATCCAGTACTTCTGGCCTTTCCATGACTGATATTCAGGCCAATTGTTCTAGCCCTGAACGCACTGTTGTTGCACATCCTTTTAATCCACCGCATCTATTGCCATTGGTTGAGATGGTGGGCGGGGCAAAGACGGACCCTGCGGCCTTAAAATGGGCGGAAGAGTTCTATACCTTAACAGGTAAGGCCCCATTGATTTTGAAAAAGGAAGTGCCGGGGTTCATTGCCACGCGCCTTCAAGAAGCCATTTGGCGTGAAGCCCTTCATATGGTGGATAATGGTGAAGCAACAGTAGAACAAATTGATTCTGCAATTGTGAACGGACCGGGACCGCGTTGGGCTTTGACTGGGCCATGTATGACCTATCATATTGGTGGTGGTGAAGGGGGCATGGATTATTGCCTTGAACAATTTGGGCCGGCCTTGAAATTCCCTTGGACACGTTTGATCGCACCTGAATTGACACCAGAACTTCATAAAGAAATGGTAGACGGCTGTGATAGAATGGCCGAAGGTAAAGGCTACGCCACATTAGCGCGAGAGCAAAATACAGGTCTTGTCCATGTGACGAAGGCAGTGAATGCGTGGAAAGCTGAATGTGAAGAGAACTGGCAAAAAGAGAAGGGTGCATAAAATGGCAGAACTAACAGAATATCAAATGTTGATTGATGGGGAATGGGTTGATGCAGATGATGGGGCGCGTTTTGAAAGTATAAACCCTGCGACTGGTGAAAACTGGGCCTCTATTCCTTCTGCCAGTGTGAATGATGTAAACCGTGCCATAGATGCAGCCCATGAAGCGTTTGAAAATGGCCCATGGTCGAAAACGACGGCAACTGAACGTGGCAAGATGCTACGTAAATTGGCAGACTTGTTGGATGTACATTCTGAAAGCCTTGGTCGAACGGAAACTGTTGATACGGGCAAGATGTTTAAGGAAACCCGTTGGCAGGCAAAGTATATCTCAGAGATCTTCCATTTTTATGCAGGTCTTGCGGATAAGGTCCACGGTGAAACTTTACCTATTGATAAACCAGATATGTGTGTGTTTACCAATCGTGAACCTCTTGGCGTTGTCGCGGCAATCGTGCCGTGGAACTCTCAATTATTCCTTGTGGCTGTGAAGATGGGCCCTGCATTGGCGGCTGGTAATACAGTTGTGATGAAGGCTTCCGAACATGCATCTGCTGCAATGTTAGAATTTGGGCGTTTGGTTGAAATGGCTGGTATTCCAAAAGGTGTGGTGAATATCGTCACAGGTTTTGCTGAATGTGGACAGGCTTTGACAGCGCATCAAAAAATTGCACGAATCAGTTTTACCGGCGGCCCAGAAACCGCCCGTCATATTGTTCGAAATTCGGCTGAAAATTTTGCTGAAGTTTCTTTGGAGCTTGGTGGAAAATCACCTTTCATTGTTTTTGATGATGCTGATATAGAATCTGCGGTGAATGGTAGTGTTGCCGGTATCTTTGGGGCGACAGGACAAAGTTGTGTTGCGGGATCGCGTGTCTATCTTCATGAAGACATTGCTGATGAGTTTTTAGATAAACTTACCGCCATTGCCTCAAATATATTGATTGGGGACCCCTTAGCCGAAGAAACTCAAATGGGACCGTTGGCGACACAAGGACAACTTGACCATATTGAAAAACAAGTGGCTCTGGCATTGGAAGAAGGGGCGACCCTTAGAAATGGTGGCGTTCGTCCAGATGTAGATGCCAATGGCTTCTATTACACTCCAACCATTTTGGAATGCCCAAGTCAGAAAACCACAATTGTTGATACAGAACTATTTGGCCCTGTGTTAAGCGTGTTACGTTTCAAAGATGAAGCTGAAGTTATCGAACTTGCCAATGATACAAAATACGGATTGGCCACAGGCATCTTTACCCGTGATGTGGGCCGTGCCCATCGTGTGGCAAAGGCGGTTCGCGCGGGCATTGTTTGGGTGAATACTTATCGTATGGTGTCGCCTATCGCTGAATTTGGTGGTTTTAAAGACAGTGGTTATGGTCGTGAAAGTGGCGCCCAAGCTATCTATGACTACACTCGCCCAAAAACCATCTGGATCAACACCAGCCCCGACCCCATCGCTAACCCTTTTGTGATGCGATAAATACAGAACTTAACAAGGATTAAGATAAAGTGCTTAATCCTTGTTAACGAATTTTAAGAAAAGGCCTATCCAGCCAATTTCTTCGAAATGGCGGCCATCATTCGTAGGTCGTCGAATTCTAGGGCTCTGTTGGCGGCGGTGGGCCAAGTGGAAAGTTTTACGATCACTGTTTTTCGGTTGTGATCGATGTAAACAAACTGCCCATGAATGCCTAAGCCTGTGTGAATGTTGTTGACTGTGTCTAATACCCACCATTTTTGCGAGTAAGCACTATTAGGGTAAACTTTGGCAAAGTCGGGGTTTCCCTGTGCAAAGGCATCGATGTCACCGTTGAGGCTTTTTTCTATCCAAGATTCTGAAACCAATTGGGTGTCTGTGCCTGCAATTTTGCCTTTGTTTAACACCATTTGCCCGAAACGTGCATAGTCGCGTAGGCTGGCATTTAGACCGCCATTTGCGATGCCGGTTCCTTCGCTATCTACGGCCATTTTGGCATCATAATCACACCCTAATTTCTGCCAGATTTCTTTAGACATCAACGTTGAAATATCTGCGCCCCCAATATTGGTCAGAACCCAAGAAAGCACGTCAGTGTCGATGGATCGATAATGAAATGGCCCGCCATGTTTGGATTCAGGTTTGATCATTTTCAAGAATTTTCGATAGGTTTCCGGTGCGTTAGGATCCGTTCTATCTTTCCATCCTGCGGCTTGATCCATGAGGAAATATTCAGGGGAAGGATTGTCATAGTCTTCTTCGAAAAACACACCTGTGCGCATGTCTAATAGATTTTGGATGGTGGCGCCTGCATAGCCATTATTCGATAATTCTGGAATGTATTTTGTCACTAAGTCACTAGCCGACAATAGGCCGCGATCTATATAAATACCGGTTAAAATACCAACAACAGATTTACAAACGGATTGTGAAAGATGAAGGCTACTTTCGACCATCCCATCAAAATAATTCTCTGTGATCAATTGCCCGTCGTGTAAAACTAAGAATCCGTCTGTATGGGATGTTTTCCAGTAGTTTTTTACATCAATGACTTCGCCACTTGCACGTTCAAATGTAAGTTCTTCTAAATTTTGTATATTTTTTGGAAGGGGTCTTACAGGTGCGTGGCCTTTTGGAATTACGGATGTATCTAAGATCTGATCCAGATGGCGATAAGTCCAACGATTAGCTGGTCCCACATCCCAATTCGCCTTGGTGATGTTATCTAGGTCAATATTCAATGGGTTATCATCTGTTGTCATGAGGTCGGTCTTTTCTATTGATAGGGGGATGGCTCTGTCTGTGGAGTTTCACCATCAACATTTTCGCGCCATTTTTGAACGGCATTGTTAAATTCTGTGGTTGGGGCCGACATGCCGGGCCAATCGGGAGTTGGTTTATTACTAGGCCAACTTTCGCGGTAATCACGGGGGCGTTTTCCAAAAACAAGGATGAAAGCTTTTGAAAAATGCGAAAGGCTAGAAAAACCAGAAGCAACAGCCACGTCCCGAATTTGCAGGCCCGTATGTGTCAGAAGGACACGGGCGAATTCAAGACGTAATTTACGATAAAACCCAACAGCGGAAAGCCCCATATGCTTCTTAAACAACCGTTCCATTTTTCGTTGAGAGATGCCCAGATCTTCAGCGATTATAGGAATTGAAATAGGCTCTTCTAGATTGCTTTCCATTTTGGTGACGGCTTTTCGTAAGACAGGATGTAGGATTTCTTGTTTCCCACCTAATGCGTGGCGCTGGGGTGTTTCTGATTCACGAAGGGGACTATGAAGAATTTGGTCAGATACTTGATACGCAAGTTTCTCCCCATGGTATTTTTTGATGTTACTTAACATCATATCCATGCCCGCCGTACCACCGCCACTGGTCCAACGATTTCTATCCATCACATAGATTTGTTCTTTGATTTCCACATTTGGATGATTCTCGCTAAATCCATGGATACAATGCCAATGGATTGTGGCGTCGTAGCCTGACATAAGTTGGGCCCGTGCAAGGACATAAGTCCCCATACATAATGAACCTAAGATGGCCCCGTGGCGGTCGATTCTTCTAAGCCATCCAAAAAGCCGATCATTTTGATATTGTTCCGCATTCCAACTTGCGCATACCAATACCATATCAAAGTGAGAATGGCCTTCTGGAAGGTCTTCTGCGCTGATAGCCATACCGTTGCTGGGTTCTATAGTTAATCCGTCGGCGGAAAGAAACTTCCATTCATAAAGGTCATATCCGCGAATGTAATTCGCCACACGTAACGGTTCTACTGCCGCAGATAGGGCCATCATATTGAAACGAGGCGTAAGCACAAAAGCAATGCGATAAGGTTTTTTCCCATTGCTATTGGTTGCCCTGCCGTCTGCTTGCAAAATAGGCGACGTTGCGGGTTTGCTATCTGTGTTGGCAACTAAATTTTCCATGATTGGGCTTTGATTGAGTGCATTGGTTGCCTCGTTTTGTAAAAAGGATCGTCAAATTCAATTGCAAAATGTCATACAATCCTACGTTTTTCAATCAATTCGTCGAAAAAGAACCAGTGACGTCGATTAAACTATAATAATATTGGTGTTTTTCCTCAAAACTTTAACCTTAAAAAGCAATAAGGGCTAAGCGTTAAGACGGCCTTGAAAAGACTATGATGGGAAATGGGATGATCGATCAAAGAGAACTTAGGGATGCGTTAGGCTGCTTTGCTACGGGTGTTACTATTTTGACCACGGGTGAAAATACCTCAAGTGCCTGTGCGATGACCATCAATGCTTTTAGTGCAGTTTCGCTAGACCCTCCGTTGGTTTTGGTTTGTATCAAAAATGACTCTTATACATTGGGTGTCGCAGAAGATATGGGAAAATTTGCGGTTCATATTGTAGCATCTGATCAAAAGGAAGTGGCGCTGGCATGTGCTAAAAACGGACAGCAAGAAGGCCCCGCTATTTCTTTAAGCATGAGTGACAATAATATTCCTACCCTTGATCATTTTCTAGCACGTTTCGAATGTGAATTAGAAAGCAATATTCAAGCAGGTGACCATCGCATTTTAATGGGGCGGGTGATTGATTTTACGACTGCCGAAAAACATGTGATGCCTTTAACATTCTTCCGTGGGCAATTGGGTGAATTCCAATTGGATGCGGCTTAAATACTCCAATCGCCTAGTTCTAGGCGGCTCAAGTCTACAGGCAGTGAGCTAAAATGGTGTGTGTTTTTACGAATAGCTATTACACAGGTTATGGAGATTAAATATGAAATTTGGATATTTCGCGAATTTAACAAATTGGGACAATCGCCCTTATACACAAATCATGGATGAGACCCGTGAAATCGCCACATATTGTGATGCAAATGATTGGGATTCCATTTGGCTTACAGAGCATCATTTAAACCATGAAGGTATGGATTGCTGCCCAAACCCATTGATGATGGGGGCTGATTTAGCTGCGCGCACAAAGAACATACGTATTGGTCAGGCTGCAAATATCATTACATTTTGGAACCCTTTACGTGTTGCAGAAGATATTGCGATGCTGGACCAAATGTCTGGTGGTCGTGTTGATGCGGGGCTTGGTCGTGGCGTTTATGGTCGTGAAGCCATCCATATGAATGCAGAGGCTGATTTAACAGACCAAGCAAAGAACTTCCGTTTGTTCGATGAAAGCCTTCAAATTATGAAAAAGGCTTGGACAAACGAGCTGTTTGATCATGACGGTGAGTTTTATAACT
>CBFCZA010000183.1:0-6225 GCA_965602285.1 uncultured Curvivirga sp.
GGCATATTATGACCATTATGATTTCTGAAAAAGAACGAGAACGTTTTCGCAAAGTTGTTCTCGTAATGAAAACAGCCACTGTAGAGGGTGAAAAAGCCGCTGCAGAATTAGCGGCTGCGCGTCTTGCTAAGCAATGGGATATGACCCTTGAAGATGCGATTGCAGAAACCCACCCTGAATTAGATGAGGGTAAGGTTAGTGTTTCCGAACAACAAGCACACCGTCAATCTGCGGTAGATGCGTGGGCCACTGGTACAGTACGTATGATGCGTGGCAACGAAGCGCGAGCAAAATACGAATTTCAAATGGCTGCACAGGCTGCACGTGAACGCGGGATGAAGGAATGATCATGCGCGTTTAATTGGTGCCTTATTGAAAGAAGGACATAGTCTTAAAAAGACAGCAATATTAGCCGATGCTACAAATAATGAAGTTGCCATGGTTTATATGAGAATTCGTGATGAGTTAAATGCAAAACCAGCTGCACGTGGACGGAATTCACGAAGAGGTGGCCGACCTAATAAGCGTTCTGCTTAAGCTCGTATTTATAACTTTTAGTCGTTACTGAAAATATCTAACTTTAAATCTAAACATTCTCCCATCCATAATGGATAGTCACGATGATCTATAAGGTCATTTCCTGTTTGTGGATGTAAGAAAATTGTTAAGCCACTTCGATTTTTCATCAACCAACTGACGATTTTTGTGAAGTCTTTTTCATGAAAGGCTACTTGAAAGCTCCATCTTGGATGTGGGCCCACGTTCTTTTCCCAAAACCGCCCCATATCAATGTCTTGGAATTCCGTTTCAATTTTTTCACGTAATGCCCATGCGTTATCGCGTGTTTCTTCGCCAAAATAAACATGTGCATGATATCCATACATAGATGTATCAGGCATTTATTAATCTCCTAAATAAAAAAGGGCTGTATCTGATATGGAAGCAGACACAGCCCTTTTCAAGAAAATACCAACTATTAGTGAGATATTTTACGATATTTGATGCGATGAGGTTGATCGGCATCAGCACCAAGGCGACGTTTTTTGTCGGCTTCGTAATCTTCATAGTTACCTTCGAACCAAACAACTTGGCTATCGCCTTCATAGGCCATGATATGTGTAGCAACACGATCGAGGAACCAGCGATCATGCGAGATAACCACAGCACAACCAGCGAAGCTCTCTAAGGCTTCCTCAAGAGCACGCAATGTATCGATATCTAAATCGTTGGTAGGCTCATCGAGGAGAAGGACGTTTGCTTCTGATTTCAACATCTTGGCAAGATGAACGCGGTTACGTTCACCACCAGATAGCATGCCAACTTTCTTTTGTTGATCGCCACCTTTGAAGTTGAAGCTACCTACATAGGCACGGCTTTGCATTTTACGTTTACCGATTTCAAGTATATCAAGGCCGTCGGAAACTTCTTCCCAAACAGTTTTGCTGTCATCAAGGCTGTCACGGGACTGATCCACATAGCCAAGTTTAACAGTTTCACCAACAGTCAAGGTACCTTCATCAGGTGTATCTTGTCCTGTAACCATACGGAATAGGGTAGATTTACCCGCGCCGTTTGGTCCAATAATGCCTACAATACCACCACGAGGCAGATTGAATTCCATATTTTCAACAAGTAATTTATCACCAAAGGCTTTCTTCACGCCTTCAGCTTTGATCACTACATCACCCAAACGTGGTCCCGGTGGAATTTGAATTTGGGCAGTGCCAACTTCTTTGCTGTTCTCTTGTTCCAAAAGCTTTTCATAAGATTGAATACGTGCTTTTGATTTTGCTTGGCGGGCTTTTGGACTGGAGGATACCCAATCGCGTTCACGGGCTAATACTTTTGCACGTGCGGCGTCTTCTTTGCCTTCAAGTTCCATGCGTTTTTGTTTTTGTTCTAGCCACGCAGAATAATTTCCTTCGTAAGGAATGCCTGTGCCGCGATCAAGTTCAAGGATCCAGCCTGTTACATTATCAAGGAAGTATCTATCATGGGTAACCATAACGACAGTACCAGTGTAGTCCGCCAAGAAACGTTGCAACCATGCCACGGATTCAGCATCCAAATGGTTGGTCGGCTCATCAAGAAGAAGCATGTCAGGCTTGCTGAGCAGTAAACGACAAAGAGCTACACGACGTTTCTCACCACCGGAAAGCTTATCAACAGCCCAATCACCAGGAGGGCAACGTAATGCATCCATTGCGATTTCTACATGACGGTCAATATCCCATGCATCCGCCGCATCAATCTTCTCTTGAAGCTCTGCTTGTTCACCAATCAACGTCATCATCTCGTCATCATCAGTGACCTCACCAAGTTTTATGGAGATTTCATTGAATTTATCAAGAACGTCTTTGATCTCGCCAAGGCCATCCATAACGTTTTCTTGAACGGTTTTACTTTCGTCCAGATGTGGCTCTTGTTGTAAGAAACCAACGTTAATGCCTTCTGCGGCTTCTGCTTCACCGTTAAAGTCTTTATCGATGCCTGCCATGATTCTTAGGAGGGTAGATTTACCAGCACCGTTATAGCCTAAAACACCAATTTTTGCTCCCGGTAAGAAGGATAATGTAATGCCTTTAAACAGTTCTTTACCACCAGTATAAGCCTTTGAAAGGTTATACATCCGATATACATATTGATTAGCAGCCATGACAGGCAGACTCCTCTAACTCGAATTTGTTGAAATATCTTTGCGGTTTCTAGCCGATGTGCGCCCCTATGTCTATGGTCCACATGTAATTTAGGATAATTTGGGCAGTTTTTAGGGGTTCTAACTTGATCTATCTGATAATCGTTTTATGATTAGTCATTACAGGCTTTCTGTAATTTGAAAAATTAAGAATAAGAAAAGGTCTATCATGAAACAAATCCACGCAAAATTCGCCATTGGAGATTCCGTAGAACATAAAGTCTATGGCTTTCGTGGGGTTGTGTTTGATGTAGATCCAACTTTTGATAATACAGAAGAATGGTGGAATGCTATTCCTGCTGAAGTACGCCCAAAGCGCGACCAACCTTTTTATCACTTATTCGCAGTTCAACCTGATAATAGCGGCCCATATATCGCCTATGTATCTGAACAGAATCTAATTGCAGCAAACCCAGAAGATCCTATCGATCATCCGGCTATTGGCGATTATTTCAATGGCCAACAAGATGGTCAGTTTATCCCCCATGGAAGTTACGTGAATTAGTTACAATACTCTCTTATAGGTAGTTGATTTCTTATATTACTCCTTTATAGTTACGATATACTATGGGGGAAGAATATGATTAAGAGATTGCTATTGTTGAGCATTATTATGCTTTCGTCGGCTGGATGTGTTGTACATTCATGGACGCCATTGAAGAAGCTTTCTGTGAATGAGAGCCCTATTATACTGACAGGTTTGGCACCTAATGTAGAGTTTCGTGCCTCTAAATTATCAATGGCAGATCCCCAAAAAACAGGTGGCTATGGCAGCCCTGAATTACATTGGAAGTATAGGGTGGACACTGTTTATGCACGATATCCGATGCCTGATTTATCGGCACAATATTTAAATACATATGATACATTCTCGCGTTCTAAATTTTCGGCTGCTTTGTTTTATTCTATAGTTCTACCCTCAACTAATATCACTGATTTTGATATGACATATTTTGACAAGAATAAATCAAGAAGTTGGATGTTACGGGTCGGACAATTAGACGCACAGGGTAAGAACATTAGAACTGTTTCATCGCCTATTGGGGATGTTTCATATTACACTTACAAGTTTCAAGATGAAACTCAAGATGAAGCTAAGGAATGGGAACCAAAATCTTGGAATGTGTTTATTTATACAAAATTACCAAAAAAAAGAGCTCTTTTTCATGGGGTACTATCCTTTCAGCAACTTAAGCTACCAAGCGAAGAAGAAATTAAATCTGTGACAGATCGTTTGGTTTTAAATCCCGATTTTGTGGATCAATGATCCTATGAGAGATAAGAATTCGTCCTTACGTGTGAGTGGTAGATATTCCGTGAAGAGTTTTTTGATTTTCTGCACAATGGTTTTGATTTTATCAGCCTGCCAGACGACTGCATCGGTTCAAAAACGTGTGGTCGCGGCCTATGATGATATGGTTTTTGATCCTGCACCCGATTTTTGGTCAGGAAAATATGAAGGTGAAAAATCAAAAGCCATACGTTGGGAACAAAAAAAGGTTTCTTATCATGTTAAATGGGATGGGGTTCCTGTTGATCACAATCTTGTTTCTCACATAAAAACGCAATTGGGTATATTTTCTGGTCTTACCTCACTCCATTTCTCTGAGGTTCAAGATGCAAGTGATGCTGATTTAAATATTACGGTAGAGAATGAAAAGGAGTTCATTGTTAATGGTAATCAGCGCGGAACTTGTTATGCAAATACACAAGAGAACAATTCTAAAACCGCTATCATTTCTGCGAATATCCATTTACCGGGCAAGGATTTGGAATTTGCGACTTATTGTTTTTCCCATGAAGTCATGCATGCCATTGGCTTCGCAGGCCATAGTTATCGACTTAAATCCATTATGGCTAGCAGCTCAGATATGAAGGGCCAACTATCCCAATGGGATAGATATATAGTCGCTGGTCATTATGCGATGAATTTTGAGGGAAATAGATATGATAGAGCGGCAAAGTTAGAAGGTTTTAATCAATATTTGAAAAGGGTGTATGGGGAATGAAGTTTTTTACAATAATGAAAACATTAAGTGCTTTAGTTTTAGGGCTCGTTATACTAGGCGGTTGTGTATCAAACAGCAATTTAGGTACTAAGAAAGAGGTTATTTCTGCTGAAGAAACACCTATCGTATTTACCCATCATGATTTTACAGGTGGTCCTAAAAAGCATTTTGTTAAACCTGGTTCGGATACATCTGGGATCTATACTTCATCTTATAGTTCATTTGAAGGAGGGAAAGCTCAAGCTTTCTTTTATCACTATACGTTAATTGGCATTGGCTATTACGTTCCGAAAATGTCAATTGAACGGCGTTTTAAACGATGGAATATAGAAGGTGCTGTTAAAGCTGGACCTAAAAGTTTCATGCAAACAAGTTTAGGGCGATTGGACTTGCTGCCATATAAACGAGCTGGGGAGAATTGTGTTTTTCTAGCTAAATCAATTCATGAAAAAGGTTATTTTGCAGGTAAAATTTGCTACGATCAACCTGAACCCATTAGTGCAGAAAAGATTGCCTCCCTTGGGAAATCTATTTACCTTAAGTAAAATTTATTTTCACGATAAAGGTATATTTATGCTGACCCCAACAGATAACTACCAAGATCTCTATGATAATTTTAAGTGGGATATTCCTGAATTTTATAATATTGGCGTGGATGTTTGTGATCGCCAAAATCAGGAAGATCTTGCGATTATTTATGATCGGGGGAATGGTGGCATTGGGCTGGATGTATCCACATATAGTTTTGGGGACTTAAAAAAACTATCTAATAAATTAGCAAATGCCATGAAAGAGAGGGGACTTGTTAAAGGGGATCGGGTTGGGATTTTGCTGCCACAGCGTCCCGAAACTGTGGTGTCACATATTGCGACCTATAAATCTGGTGCAATTGCGGTTCCTCTCTTTGTTCTTTTTGGGCCTGAGGCTATTGAATATAGAGCCAAAGCCGCAGGCTTAAAAATAATTATCACAGATGAACTAGGTCTTGGGAAAATTGAAGAGATCAGAGGTCAACTCCCTGATTTAGAACTGGTTATTTCCGTTGATGGCTCACAAAAAGATGTGGAAGGTTGGACTTCATTCATTGAAACGTCTTCGGATCAATTTACACCAGTGATGACGAAGGCGGATGATCCTGCCTTGATTATTTTTACATCGGGAACTACGGGGCAACCCAAAGGGGCGTTGCATGCGCATCGTGTCTTGCTAGGTCATCTTCCTAATGTAGAACTGTCCCATGATTTCTTCCCACAAGAAAATGATTTGATGTGGACTCCTGCAGATTGGGCATGGATCGGTGGCTTGTTGGATATATTATTACCGAGCCTTCATCATGGCATTCCTGTATTGGCATATCGAGCCCGTAAATTTGATGCAGAAGAAACTTTTAAACTTCTGGGGCATCACAAGGTTCGAAATGTGTTCTTTCCACCAACAGCCTTGAAAATTATGCGTAAAGTTCAGAACCCACAAGATCGTTTTGATTATAGTCTTCGAACTGTGATCAGTGGTGGTGAATCT
>CBFCZA010000184.1:0-6217 GCA_965602285.1 uncultured Curvivirga sp.
TGCTATCGAAGTGGAGGGAACGGTTATCGAAACATTGCCAAACGCTATGTTCCGAGTTGAACTAGATAATGGCCACGAAATTATTGCACATACAGCGGGTAAAATGCGAAAATTTCGCATCCGTGTGATGGTAGGTGATAAAGTTGATGTCGAAATGACTCCTTATGACCTTACAAAGGGCCGAATTATTTTCCGCCACAAATAAAAACAATTCCATTTTTATGGAATAGACGCACTAAGGCGACTAATCGATAGGTTAGTCGCTTTTGGCGTTTTTGCTTTTGTTTGTCTTAGTAACGAACTGTTAACGTCTTTGTTATTTCCATTTGAACGCAAAATTATTCATATTTTAAATACGCAAGCCACTAGGTGACTTTAACATCTAGTTTTATTGATATTTAATAATTAGGGAGAATACCCATGAATAAGTCTAAACGTGTTGCTATGTTAACCATCGCTGCTGCTTTCGTTGGTGCGGCTTCAACTGCTGCTGTTATTACCGTCCCAGGTGAAGCACAAGCAGGTAAAGTAAAATGCTATGGCATAGCAAAAGCTGGTGAGAATGATTGCGCAAATAAAGCTGGAACTCATTCTTGTGCAGGCCAATCTTCTATTGATTTTGATGGTGGCGATTGGAAAGTTTCCGCAACAGGTGCTGAATGTAAAGATGCAGGTGGTCAAACCAGTGCATTCGATGGCGTCAACCCTATGAAATCATAAGTGTTAAGTGGTAAAGCACATGGGACAAAAAGTTTCATCCCTGAATAATGTTAAGCTAAATCCAATTTCTGCGAAAGCAGGGGTTGGATTACGCCAACAACATCTCCTTAATTTTGTTGAAGGAGGGGCGGATGTATCTTGGGTAGAAGTTCATGCTGAGAACTTTATGGGCGTTGGTGGACCAAGGTTAAATGGTTTACTTGCTGTTAGAGATCATTACCCTGTAAGCTTGCATGGTGTCGGGACTTCATTGGGATCTGCTGAAGGTTTAGATTTGGAGCATCTGATTAAGTTTTCAAAACTTATAGATCAAGTTGAGCCAGCTCTTATATCAGAGCATCTTTCATGGAGTGTGACGGGCGGGCAATATCTTAATGATTTATTACCATTGCCGTTAAATAAAGAATCCTTCCAGATCGTTTCAAATAATATTGATAAAATGCAAAATCATTTTAAACGCCAAATTTTAATTGAAAACCCTTCCGTTTATTTATCCTTAAATAATAGTGACATTCCTGAGTTTGAATTCCTAAATAATCTTGCAAAAACAACAGGTTGCGAATTGCTTCTTGATGTAAATAATATATATGTTTCATGTGTGAATACAGGGTCTAATCCTGCAGAATATATAAAACACATAGATTTTGACAAGGTTAAAGAAATTCATATTGCTGGTCATTCAGAGGAATATTTTGAAGGACAAAAAGTGTTAATTGATACCCATGGTTCTCCTGTTTGCGATGATGTTTGGAAGTTATTAGATAAAGCTCTTGAGTTTGGCGGGACAAAACCAGTTTTAATGGAATGGGATACTAATCTACCTTCGTTTGAAATCTTGATGGATGATGTTTACAAGGCGGATGAAATTATCAATAGATACTCGGATATTGCATATGTTGCATAGTTATCAACATAAATTTAAAGAGGCTGTTCTCTCCAATGATTTTGATGAAATTAAAGATTTCTTATTACTGGAGGATAATGGTGTAGATCAAACTAAGCGTTTTTCTATTTATCGAAATACAATTTTTGTCTCTCTCATTGAAACATTAAAAGCTGCATTTCCTACTGTTGTTAGATTGGTGGGGGTGGAAAATTTTACGGTATTAGCCAGAGGGTTTATCCAACAATCCTTACCTCAATTAGCCTATCTTTCATCTTATGGGGGAAAGTTTCCTAAATTCTTAACGACCCTTGATCATGTGGTTGATGATATTCCGTATCTTAGTGACGTGGCTTCTTTAGATTGGGTAAGGCAAAAAGCATATTTTGCAGAGGATTCTTCGATTCTAGAGTATGATAAAATTAAAACCCTTAAACCTGAAATTTTGTTTTCTTCAGTGATAATGCTCAATCCTTCGGTAGAGCTTTTTCAGACAAACTTTCCCGTATCTCACCTATTAAAAACAAAAGAAATCCACATAAAGGATCTTTCACCGGAACCTGAATATATCCTAACCTATCGTATGGAAAATGATGAAAATATTCAATCCATACAATTAGAAGAGGCGACATTTCATTTCTTAAGCCAACTTAAATCAGGGGAAACCTTAGGTGATGCCTATTTCTCCACGATCGAAATAGAAAATAATTTTGATTTGCAATCTTCACTTACTTTTTCATTTAAATGTAATCTTTATTCTCAAATTTGTGCATAGAATATGATCTGGTTCTTGAATAGCATTTAAGTGAAAGTAATTTTAGAGAAAGCCAAATTCGATGTATGAATTTTTAAGAACTAAAGCAGCGCCACCTTATCAAGCATTGTTGGTATTTTTAGCTCATTATGCCAGTCCTGTGATTGACTTAATTATACGGCTTTGGATTGCACGCGTATTTTTCAATTCAGGTTTAACGAAAATTAAAGATTGGGAAAATACTGTATTTCTTTTTGAGTTTGAATATAGCGTACCTATTTTATCCCCAGAAATAGCAGCCTTTTTCGCAACTTTTTTCGAACTTGGTATGCCAATTTTATTGGTGATAGGTCTTTTGAGCCGTTTAGCTGCTATACCACTTTTATCTATGGCTCTTGTTATTCAATTTATTTTGGGTGCGAATAGTCCTGCATTTGACAATGTAGAACATTTTTATTGGATGATTCTTCTTTTAGTCATAATCTTTAAAGGACCTGGGATTATTTCATTAGATCATATTCTCAAAATGAAAATATTTAAATAGTTGGCTTTATTAAGGAATTTTTATTAAGGAATTTTTATTAAGGAATTTTTTTTAGCTTCTAGGATTTTAATTTAACTGCTGTGGCAATGCTTTTATCTTCAATTAACGAAATAGAACATAATGAAGCTAAGACTGTAATTGTAGAGTTGAATCTTAGACCGGATATGCATTAAACTATTTCAGCATCAAAATGTTGGACCATTAAAAGAACTTCCAGCTAAGGTAGTTCTTTTTTTGTGTCAAAATTAAATGAATAAATGGAATAGGGGCACCATCTAGTGAAAATCGTATATACAGACATACATAAGAAACATCACAGTATGGAGCTGGTCGACGGGGCATTACAGCCAAGTTTTGAAATGCCTTCCCGTGCAGAATATGTAAAAGAACGAGCAGAAGAAATAGGCTTAGGTGAATTCATACCCCCTAAAGAGTTTCCTTTGGAATTACTGGAACGCGTTCATACTAAAGAATATATTAAATTTATTTCAACAGCTTATGAGAAGTGGATAGATTTAGGTAATAAAGGGGATGCATTTCCCTTTGTATGGCCTGTTCATGGAATGCGTAGAATAAAGCCAGAAAGCTTTATCGGACAGTTAGGGTATTTCAATCATAGTATGGATTGCGGCATCAGTAATGGTACGTGGGAAGCTGTAAAATGGTCTGCCTTTGCATCACTTACGGGGCAAGAGCTAATTTCTAAAGGTGAAGAGCAATCAGTATTTAGCCTTTGTCGCCCTCCTGGGCATCATGCACATGCTGATTTATATGGCGGGTATTGTTATGTTAACAATGCTGCACTCTCTGCAGAATCTTTCATTCAAGATGGTCATAAAAAGGTCGTTTTATTAGATGTAGATTACCATCATGGGAATGGGTCTCAATCGATTTTTTATGATCGTGATGATGTCCTGTTTGTCTCATTACATGCTGACCCTGCTACTGAATACCCGCATTTTCTAGGGTATGCAGATGAGACAGGTGAAGGTAAGGGGGAAGGGTTTAATATTAATTATCCTATGCCCTTTGGTACTACATACCCTGAATATGAAAAATCATTATTGGCAGGTTGTGAAAAGATTAAGGCATTTAATCCAGATATCCTTGTTGTTTCTCTTGGTGTTGATACATATAAAGACGATCCAATCTCTAAATTTAAATTAGACAGTCCTGACTTTGTTACTATTGGACAGCATATATCAAAATTAGGTCTTCCTACACATTTTGTGATGGAAGGCGGTTATGCTGTTGAGCAAATAGGTATCAATGCAATCAACGTGTTAACCGGATATGAAAATGCCTGAACAAACCGTTTTAGAACTTAAAAATGTAGCACGTATCTATAAAACGGGCGAGGAAACTCTCGAAGTTTTAAAAGATGTAAACATTACCCTTAATAAAGGTGAGTTAGTTGGGCTTGTAGCACCAAGTGGTACCGGCAAGTCTACATTATTGCATATTGCAGGTCTACTAGAGCGCCCTAGTCGTGGCACCGTTTCGTTAAATGGTGAAGATTGCAATGCGTTGAATGACCGAAAAAGAACACTTCTTCGTCGAACAGGTGTTGGCTTTGTATATCAATTTCATCATTTACTGCCAGAATTTACTGCATTGGAAAATGTTATGATGCCACAACTTATTGCTGGTGTGTCAAAGTCTGAAGCTAAAAAACATGCGCTAGACCTTTTGACTAAGGTTGGATTGGCAGATCGCGTTACCCATCGTCCTGCTAAACTTTCAGGCTGGGAGCAACAACGTGTTGCAATTGCACGTGCAATTGTTAATTCCCCGACCGTGTTATTGGCGGACGAACCAACTGGAAATCTTGATCCAGAAACAGCGAACATTGTATTTGATTTATTTATTTCCCTTGTTCGCGATCATGGATTATCTGCATTGATTGCAACACATAACCTTGAACTTGTGAAAAGAATGGATCGTGTATTGCATTTGGGTAATGGTATTGTTGAAACAGAATGACCCATTTGATGTTTCTGTGTAAGATGTTTTTATTATGACCCATGCTAATTTTGTTCATCTTCGTGTCCATTCAGCTTATTCCCTTGCCGAAGGGGCTATTCGCGCTAAAGAGTTAGTTTCCTTAGCTGCCGATGCTGGTATGCCTGCCGTTGCCATGACGGATACGAATAATGTTTTTGGGGGATGGAATTTTCACAAGCCGCGACAGATAAGGGGATCCAACCCATTATAGGCGCGCAATTAGGTTTACGCAGAGTATCAAATGAACCTCAGAAAAACCCGATCACACCTCAACCAGATCAGCTTGTATTATTAGCCCAAAATGTAAAAGGGCACGGGAATCTTAGGGAATTACTTAGTCGATCCTACCTTGATGCTGATTCAAGTGAAGAGCCTCAAGTCAGTTGGGATGATATTTCTGAGTTAAATGAAGGTCTTATATGCCTATCTGGCGGTTTAAAAGGTTCTACCGGCAGGCTATTAGCCGAAGAGCAAGTTGATGCTGCACGCATAGACATGGAAAGGCTTAAGTCTATCTATGGTGATCGTTTATATGTAGAACTACAACGACATGGCTTGGTAGCGGAGGACGCTATAGAAAGTCACTTAATTGATTTTGCTTATGACCTTAATATCCCTTTGGTTGCTACAAATGAATGTTTCTATGCTAACCAAAAAATGTATGAAGCACATGATGCATTGATATGTATTGCTGCTGGTGCTTATGTCATGGAGTCAGATCGTCGGCGCTTAACAGACCAGCATTATTTTAAAACAGCGGACCAAATGACTACGCTTTTTGCGGATATTCCAGAGGCTATTGATAATACTCTTGTGATTGCCAAAAGATGTGCTGTTTGTGTGGAAGGTATTGATCCGCTTCTCCCTCAATATACAAAACTTGGTGGACGTACATCTATTCAAGCCCTTACAGATCTTTCAAAGGATGGCTTGCAGAAGCGTTTAGATGAAGAAGTTTTTATCCGCCTTCCTGATAAAGATAAACATGAAGAAATTGCTAAAAGTTATTGGGATCGTTTAGACTTTGAACTTGGTATTATCGAACAAATGGGGTTTCCCGGTTATTTTTTAATCGTTGCTGATTTCATTCAATGGGCAAAGGATCATGATATTCCAGTGGGGCCGGGTCGTGGTTCTGGTGCAGGGTCTGTGGTCGCTTGGGCCTTAACCGTAACCGACCTTGACCCCCTAAGATATAGTTTGCTTTTCGAACGATTTTTGAATCCCGAACGTGTCTCTATGCCTGATTTTGATATTGATTTTTGTCAGGATCGTCGTGAAGAAGTTATCACCTATGTTCAAAATGAATATG
>CBFCZA010000185.1:0-6207 GCA_965602285.1 uncultured Curvivirga sp.
TTTTATTCTTATCTTCAAGAACACCATCAATCCAACGAGATACAGGAATACCTTTTGATTCCATCAATTTCTTAGAGGCAAAACGGCCTAGAAGATATTTATGATCAACATCCCAAACACGTGCCCAATGTTTCCATGAACCTGTTTTCAAGCCATAATAGCCCGGTAGAGAATGAGATAGGATACAGAAATCAGTTGCGCCCTGTACGTTATCATGACCACGGAAAATATTAGCACCGCCACCAGCAACACCCATATTACCAAGTGCCAATTGTAAAGTACAATATGCACGTGTGTTGTTATTACCGTTTGTATGCTGAGTACCACCCATACACCAGATGAATGTGCCTGGACGGTTGTTTGCCATCAACTTAGCAACACGATGAAGCTGTTCACCAGGAACGCCTGTAACACGTTCTGTTTCTTCAGGTGTCCACTGTTTAACTTCTGCACGAATTTGATCTAGTCCCCAAACACGCTGTTTGATGAACTCTTTATCTTCCCATTCGTTTTCAAAGATATGCCACATGATGCCCCAAATAAGAGCAACATCAGTACCGGGACGGAACTGAACAAACTCATCCGCATGTGCAGCAGTTCTTGTGAAGCGCGGATCACACACGATCAACGGTGCGTTATTCTTTTCCTTAGCTTGTAAGAGATGCTGAACGGCAACTGGATGTGCCTCTGCAGGGTTTGATCCAATCAAGAACATCGCACGGGAGTTGTGAATGTCATTGAAAGAGTTCGTCATCGCACCGTAACCCCAAGTGTTCGCAACACCGGCTACTGTTGTTGAGTGACAAATACGTGCCTGATGATCACCATTATTGGAGCCCCAGAACGCATAGAATTTACGGAACAAATAAGATTGTTCGTTGTTGAATTTAGCGGAACCTAACCAATAAACAGAATCAGGGCCAGATTGCTTACGAATATCGAGCATTTTATCGCCGATATCCTCAACCGCTTGCTCCCAAGAAACTTTCTTCCACTTGCCGCCTTCCAATTTCATTGGATATTTCAGGCGACGATCACCGTGGGCATGTTCACGAACAGAAGCACCTTTTGCACAATGTGCACCAAGGTTAATTGGGCTATCAAAGCCCGGCTCTTGTCCAACCCATACGCCGTTATCAACTTCAGCAATAACAGTACAACCCACTGAGCAATGGGTACATACAGATTTAATTTTCTCCATTGGCTTCGCTTCGGCAGTTGCTGCCTTCGCTTCTTTAACCAACCCTGTTGGTGCTGCACCTGCTAGCGCAACCCCTCCAACTGCTAAGCCTGATTTTCTTAAAAAGTCTCGACGACTAACCGTTCCTCCGGCAGCCCCTGCGAGTAGCTTATTCAGACGGGGGCCATTCGCAACCCCGTTTGTTTTCTTGGTAAGCATTAACCTCTCCTAATTGATAAATCGCACATTTTATTTAGTGCTGATAATTATGAGTTTATCATTCTGACAATCATTAATCGTCGTCAGTTTCTTAAAAGTTGCGGCCCCGAATTAAAGGGAAGCAAGTTTGTAGTATGTGCTGACATGCTCGGTTTCCCGATAGCCACCAGTTTTTGTTTCCATTGCAGGTGCCTCATCTGCTTTTGATGCTGTTGCAGCAACAACAGTTGCCCCACCAGCTGCACCTACCAATAGGCCCGCTTTTTTAAAAAAGTCGCGGCGACCTACTACGTCATCTTTTTTACTCATGTAGTTTCTCCCATTTTCAACTGCTTTGAAATCACTTCCAAAACGTTATTTTGCGGTTAAACCGCCATTTTGAACGCGTCAGACTCGATGCCTACGAATAGGCGTCCAACACGTGCAACTGCTGCATAAAAGACAGAACTTTCAGCAGCCTCTAAATCAGTGAACAATTTTGGAGCCCATGGCTCTATATGTTCTTCAAAGAAATCCCGTTGGTCTGTAAGATCAGAATCATCACCAAAACGACCTAAGATCAAACCATGCATTACCTCAAAGAGATACGCGATATGATCTTCTGGCTCGCTGTTTTCGCCACTGTGCTCAACGCCAAGACCAGACATATCCTCCCTTAGCTTCGCCAATGGCAAATCATACAACAGACCCGTTAAATAATAACAGCCATATGGCAAGATTTCTCCGCCCTGCCCCATACCGTAAAATAACTTGCTATATTCACCTTCCAAATCTTCATGGGTGATAGATTTTGCTATTTTCGCTAAAGCTGTTAATGCGTCACCCATAGGGCTATTATCACCATCTAGCTGGCGCGCAGCCTCCAATGTTTCCACAGAAGGCGGCTTCGCAAGTAATTGCGATAAAAATGCATAAAATTGTGCCCGCAAGAAATCTTCTTCTGCGATTTCTTTTATAGACTCTTCGGTTACAGCACCCATTAGAGCTCCCGCCTATATATACCTAGGGTTGATCCCTATGGTTTTTTATTAAATTTATTAAGTCACGTAACATTTGATAGCATTAAATTTAATTCAAATTTTCACTCAAAAAAAGAGAACAAAATACCATCAAATAAAATTGACATTCTAGTATAGTGCCTGATGTTTTTTCCCGTCAATGATTTTTAAAGAATAATTGTAATAATTACGACATTACCAACCATCATAAGTATCACATGTCTGGAAAGCTCTAGTTATTTAACAAAAACATCACCTTCTTTAATTTTTATCTCTGCAAAACTTTCCAGTTTTTCACCTCCCTCAACCTCAGAATCGCCACCCACTATCTCAGCTTCAGACAACTCTTTCTCAGACACATCGGCTTCTAAAGGGTCTGTATTGTTTTGGTTATCCACATCTTGTAGTTTATTCTCAGCTAAAAGCGCTTCTTCTTTTTCTGCATCTTCCTTTTCTGCGTCTTCTGCTGCCCTCTCTTCTTGAGACAACATTCCTTTACCAACCCGATAATTCGTATCAATGGCCTTGATCACACGGTCAATCACATTAAAATCATCGTCATAGTCATTTAACCCATCCACATTTGCCAATATCGGGTCAGACAACCAAAGCTTTCGCATTGCGGCACGTTTCAATACTTCTGGAATAGCATTATTCATAAAGGGAGTATAATCGGAATCTTTATCTAGCTCTTCTATCTTTGGTAAGACATGTTTTTCGGAAAGCTCATCAAGGTCCATTTCTTCCTCTTGAACCTCGACATCATCTTCAACTAGAAGCACATCGCCTTCTGCAGCCTCCTCAAGATTGATGTCTTGAGACAAAGGGCTATCAACCTTCTCCCGTATAGCATCTGCTTGCACCAAAGGAATTCTGCCACGTTTCTTTTCCTTGCTTTTGGTTTTCATCTGCGACCAACGGCTAAGGCGGCTTCCTGTACTTGCTGTCATTATGTCCTCATCTTTTCTTTTCTATGGTATATTTTCCATATGGAAAATTGGAAGGGATCTATATTCTACGTCGTTCTTGATCTTTATGTTTTTTATTTTTACGCTTTTTGAACGGCTCATCCACATGAAACTGCTCAATAAACTGTTGAACCCACACTAAAATATCATCTGGCATTATGACGGCCTCAACGATCTCATCACCACTTTCGCCATATCCCATGGCTTCATAAGGACATGCGGTTACCATGAAGGGTTCCACCTCATTTTCTTCTGCTTCTTCCCCAGGACGTACTATAACATAAATACTGGAAACAGGCTGACTTAGATTATATCGATAACCTTCTGTTTCACCTTTATGTAATTCCAAAGGAAGAGTTGCCGCTAGAAAATGGACCCACCCATCACCAGAATGAAGTTTTTTCCATCTTTCTGTTTCTGGCGCATGAGGAATAACAGCGATAGGCTTGTAAGCATGATCACGCCAAGGGTTATCAATGTCTCGACGCTCTATTACCACGCCAAGAGGGACAGAATATTCGTGCAAAATACGCTCCTAAAAGATCAAAAAGTAATCTAATTTTTTATTCAACTAAAAAATCTATACCAAACTTATGTAATATGTGCGACAAAAAAGAAATTCATAAAAACAGAAACTTATACTACATTTTTCTAATAAATAGGGCGGCTAATCATGGCACTAAAAGACAAAAAAATATTATTGTGTAAATGTGAGGGATCACTACCATTAGATGAAAAAAAGCTTAAGAAAGCATTTGGTGTAGATACGCTTGAAACAGCCACACAATTATGCCGCAACCAACTAAGCCAATTCGAAACTGCGATCAGCAATGATAAAGAGGTGATAGTCGCCTGCACACAAGAAGTCCCAATCTTCATGGACATTCTTAGTGAACAAAAGATTCCTCCTCAGGTGAAGTTTGTTAACATTCGTGAGAAAGCAGGCTGGTCTAAAGAAGCAACAAAAGCCACACCAAAAATTGCGGCCTTGTTAGCTGAATCCATTGTAGAAGTTTCTCCTGCTAAAAGTATTTCAATGGAAAGTCAGGGAGAACTTTTGATCATTGGGGATAGTCAAGTTGCAATTGATACAGCTTCTAAATTATCAACACGTTTGAATGTGACCGTTTTCCTGACCAAAGCATTAGATGTGGTTCCACCCGCCATAGATAGCTATCCTATCTTTGTAGGGAAGATCCGTTCTGCCCGCGGGCATTTGGGGAAATTTGAAGTTGATGTTTATGATGTTTATGCATCCGACCCCTCCTCCAGATCCGTCCTAGAGCTTGCCGGCGTTCCACGTTCAGAAACCACCGTATGTGATTTGATCTTAGATTTAAGAACTGAAAGCCTATTCAACAGCGACCATAAACGCGATGGGTATTTCAATCCAGCCCCAACAGATGCAGTTGGTGTCGCAATGGCCCTGTTTGATCTAACCGATATGGTTGGAAGCTTTGAGAAACCACAATATATTGAATATGACCCAACCATTTGTGCCCATTCTAGAAGCCAAATTGTAGGATGCAGTAAATGTATTGATAGCTGTTCTACAGGGGCTATCTCCCCCAATGGCGACCATGTGTCCTTTGATCCGTATATTTGTGCGGGCTGTGGCGATTGTGCAGCCGTATGTCCAACTGGGGCAGCAAGTTATCAAATGTCCAATGTTGATGGATTATTAACCCGTCAACGTGCGCTACTTGATACTTACTTAAAAGCAGGCGGAAACAAACCTATATTACTTATCCATGACATGGAATATGGGGAAGAACTGATCACAACGATGGCTCGTTTTGGTGATGGCCTACCGTCCAACGTCATTCCATTTTCTGTGAATTCCATTGCCCAAGTAGGGTTAGAAACAGTTGCTTCTGCAATTGCCTACGGGGCAACACAAGTGAAAATCATCGCTGGCAACAAGAAATACGAAGAACTAGCAGGATGCCGTTCTGTTTGCGATTTGGCGAATTTTATCTTCGATAAAATGGGATACGGAGAGACCAGAGTTCAAATTATTGATAATACCGACCCTGATATCATATCGGAAAATCTATATAAAGATGCTGAATTAAGCCAAATCCCTCCAGCGTCTTACTTATCCGAAGGGGATAAACGTTCTATTCTTCACATGGCCTTTAACCATCTAAACCGTAACGCTTCTATCCAGCAAGACGTGATCAAGTTACCAGAAGGCGCACCATTTGGAACCATCCATGTTGATACTGAAAATTGCACATTATGCTTAGCTTGCGTTGGAAGTTGCCCTGCGAATGCCCTGCGTGACAATGAAGATAAGCCACAATTGAAGTATCTAGAATCAGCCTGTGTTCAATGTGGCCTTTGTGCAAAAACCTGTCCAGAAAATGTCATAACCTTGGAACCACGCCTAGAATTAACGGGCGCCGCAAGAAACCTCACGATCATCAAAGAAGAAGATCCTTTCGAATGTATCGAATGCGGTAAGGTGTTTGGTACAAAATCCACAATCGAAAATATGATCAATAAACTGGAAGGCCATGCGATGTTTGCTGATAAGTCCCAATTGGATCGATTAAGGATGTGTGATGATTGTCGTGTAGTGGCCCTTTCTAACAGCACAGAGGATCCTTTCACCTCAAAAGCACGACCGCAACCACGCACAACACAAGATTACTTGCAGGCGCGAAATGACAAGCCAAAACCAAATGAAATAAACTAAAGCCCTAATTCAATTAGGAACCAAAAGGCCATGTTAAAGTTTAAAATTTAACATGGCCTTTTTTCTATTTGGGAGATTTCTTTTTTATCTTTATACCCTTTACGGCGATTCCACCAAAGTAAATTACCATCGATAAATTGC
>CBFCZA010000186.1:0-6191 GCA_965602285.1 uncultured Curvivirga sp.
CCAATTTAAGAAGTATAGACGACTTATGACCTTAAAATCAAAGTCAATCTCTTTGCGATATTAATCGCCTAATAGCGACAACGGGTCAACCAAAAGCAGCATAAAAGTTATTTATAGAAGAGAAACCTGATATAAATCATTCCCGATGATAAGGATGACCAACTTGAATTTGTTGGCAACGATAGATTTGCTCAGCCAACATTGGACGCACGAGCATATGGGGCCATGTAAGTTTTCCAAAGGAAAGGCATAGGTCTGCACGGTCGCGAACAGTTTGATGTAGGCCATCAGCACCGCCAATAATGAAACATAGCGCGGGGCGACCTTCATCTTCCCATGTTTGCACACGTTTTGATAGGTCAAGTGACCCCATGGCCTTGCCACGTTCATCCAAGGCAACAACCGCAGCGCCAGAAGGAACGGCGCCCAATAGCAATTTTGCCTCGCGTTGCTTTAATGCATCACCTGACAGTGCTTTCTTTTCTTCTAATTCATGGAGGGTAAAAGGCCATCGGATACGTGACACATAATGGTCAAATAAATCTTTCTCCGGGCCACGCTTGGCCCGACCGATGGCTATCAAGTGAACCTTCATGGCTCACGCTCCTTTTTCAAGGTTACCTCTTTTGAAACAGATTATACTTCCGCTTGGAAAGTAGGTGCTGTTTCAGGCATTTCCACGCCCCACATCTTCTCAAGATTGTAGAATTCCCGCACTTCAGGGCGGAAAACATGTACTACAACGTCGCCAATGTCGATCAAAACCCAATCACCTTGGGATTTACCATCAACACCAATGCCAGTTTCACCAGCAGCTTTTAAACGTTCAACAAGGTGATCAGAAATAGAAGCCACCTGACGTGAGGACGTTCCAGAGGCAACAACCATATAATCAGCAATTGAAGATTTACCTTCAAGATCGATGACTGTTACGGCTTGTGCTTTATCGTCGTCGAGTGAATTTTCAACGAATTTCAATAAAGCGTCGGAAGACATACGCTCCCCAGAGTTACTAGCTATGATTTTCTCTCCATGTATATAGCTGTTTTTGATACGTACTCCAAAAACTGCCCCTTCGATTGTATAAGATTAACCTTCTAGGTTTCAGACCTTATACGGGTCGCAGATTCTGGATGACGACGTATCGCCAAAAATGTCCAGGCGGGTGCTGCGGTAAGAACAAGGGAACGTGAAGCCTTCTCAGGTACTCGATCCTTCTTAAATCGCAATGCAGCCTTTCCAGACAGTGCCCCTAAATCATACCCCGAACGGGCAAAAACAGCAATGGGCACAGTGTTAAAGATATTTTGCCAATTTTTCCAATGTGAAATCTGGCGTAAATTATCAGCGCCCATCAACCAAACGAAGCGGCAATCACGATAATTTTGCACCAAGGCATTTAAAGTATCGGCGGTATAGCTTGTCCCAAGCTGTCGTTCAAGGTCTGTTACGACAATTCGTGGGTGTTTCGCTATCTTTTCTGCTTCTTTTAGTCGATTTTCGATATTTTCCATACCATCTGTCGATTTCAAAGGATTTTGGGGGCTTACCAACCACCAAACTTCATCAAGGTCCAAACGACGCATCGCCGCAAGGGATATATGGCGATGTCCATCATGGGCGGGATTAAATGACCCCCCTAACAATCCTATTTTTCGAACTGGTCTGAACTTCATCCTATCACCATGCAGAAGTTTTAACGTTCCAACCATTCACGTTGCCAACGTGGCAATGCAAATGCAGCTTGATGAACATCACTATCATAATGGCGGCCTTGATATTCTTTCACAGGGTGGCGCAAGGAAACGCCATCGCGACTATAAAGATAGAACCCAAAATCCCCACCGGGATAAAGAGGGATATTTGCGCGGTATGCTTCGATATGTGGCAACAATCTAGTCTTTAACATCACACTGACCAGATTTTCCCCATCACCAGATTGCTCTTGTAAAAAACCACCACCATTCATGGTTAGGAAGATACTGTCACTATCTACGACAACACCCGTTTCGCTAACCACCGCGGCTAAATCTGTGAAGAAATCTTCGGTGAATAATACAGCCGACGGTCCAACAGGCTCCGTCAAATCAAGAATGATCACATCAAATACTTTGCCAGCGCCCCTTGAGGATTTAACAAATTTCTTCGCATCATCAACAACAAGATTAACCCGCGGATCATTATAATCCCCATTCACCCCTAGATATTCTTTAGACAGCTCTATCACGCGCTCATCAATTTCAACCATAGTGACTTCCGTCACAAAATCATGAACCAAGGCTTCACGTAGATTACCACCATCACCACCGCCAATGATCAAGACAGACGTATCTTTACGCTCTCGTCCCAATAGGGGGATTTGCATTCCCATTTCATGATAAATAAACTCATCTGCCTGACTTGCTTGGATATAACCATCAAGGATCAATAGGCGACCGAAATCTTCATGCTCATAAATTTCAACAAGTTGAAATGGGCTTTGCTCTTTATGCAATAACTTCATTTTCAAGGATTGGGAAATATCCATCCCATCGCAACGTTCTTGCCACCATTCAGCTTTCGTCATTTTTATAATCCTTTACCGCGAAGATGTTCACCAACCGCAATACGTTCTGGTTTAAATGCTTCGCGCATTATTTCTACACAAACTTCCGGTGTTGCATCACCGCACATAAATACATCAAAGGCCGCATAACCTTCTTCAGGCCATGTATGAACCGAAATGTGACTTTCTGCGAGGACAGCAACACCGCTTACACCATTTGGTTCAAACGGATGAAGATGGATATGTAACAACGTCGCCTTCGCCTTATCAACGCAGTCACGCAAAACAGTTTCGATAAAGGGAAGATCATCCAAACGTTCCGCACCATAAAGATCAATGATCAAATGAGTACCAGCAAAGCGCACACCATTGCGTTCAGAGAAAAAATCCTTCTTCTCCACATTGCTATTCGCTTCTGTTTCCAAAACCATGTCTTGCGCCTGATTATTCTGTTCAGCCATCTTCGTTGATCCAATACTTCAACAATTACATTTTAACTAAGGACGGGTTTGACCCATTTTTAACTAAGGACGGGTTTGACCCGTGCCCCGAACTTTATATTTAAATGACGTAAGTTGTTCAGCCCCAACAGGACCACGCGCATGCATACGACCTGTTGATATACCAATTTCTGCACCCATACCAAATTCCCCACCATCGGCAAATTGTGTGGACGCATTTTGCATCACAATAGCACTATCTACTTCCGTTAAGAACTTTTCAGCCACAGCATTATCCTCGGTAATAATACTTTCAGTATGATGAGAGCTATAATGGTTGATATGATCGATGGCTGCTTGTGCATTTTCGACAATTTTCACCGAAATAATAGCATCCAAATATTCAGTGCGCCAATCTTCTTCGTCTACAGACTTCACAAATGGTGCAATCGCCTGCGTTGCTATATCGCCGCGTATTTCACAGCCAGCCGCATGTAAACCATCTAATACGATAGTCAACATGTCAGAAGCAATATCCTTATGCACTAATAATGTTTCTGCAGACCCACAAATGCCCGTACGGCGCATTTTCGCATTCACCGTAATGTCCAATGCCTTTTGGGGATCAGCCGCCCTATCAAGATAAACATGGCAAAGCCCTTCAAGATGAGAGAACACAGGCATTCTTGCGTTATTTTGCACTCGCTCAATCAACCCACGACCACCGCGTGGTACAATCACATCCACATATTCACTTAATGAAAGCAATGCATCCACAGCCGCACGATCACGGGTAGGAACCATTTGTACAGAATCTTCTGGTAGGCCAGCTTCTTTCAATCCTGCACGGATGCAATTGGCAATAACACCTGCACTGTTCAAGCTTTCAGAACCGCCACGTAAAATCGCCGCATTTCCAGATTTCAAACAAAGCGCGCCTGCATCTGCCGTTACATTTGGTCGAGATTCATAAATGATCCCAATCACACCAAGGGGTGTGCGCACACGTGAAATATTCAATCCATTTGGGCGGTCCCATTCGGCAATCACTTCGCCAACAGGGTCATTCAATTCAGAAATAGATTCAATTCCCGCCGCCATCGCCTCAATTCGTGCATCATCAAGCATCAATCGATCTAGCATGGCATCGCTTAGGCCTTTTTCACGACCAAATTCCATGTCTTTTTTATTGGCTTCGATAATGTCATTTGAATGATCACGAAGTGATTTTGCTGCTGCAAGCAAGGCCTGATTTTTTTGTTCCGGTCGCGCCAAACCCAATGCATGCGAGGCAGCACGAGCACGTTTGCCCATTTCAACCAAAGTTTCTTTCACATCCATTTTCAACAAGTCTGCTATCGACATTGTGTACACTCCCGAAATTTATTAATTCGTATATTCTTAAACTTTACTCTTAGGCCTCATTCATCAAGGGCTAGATCATCGCGGTGGATCACTTCCACCTTTCGATCGATCCCAAGCTTTTCCCGAACCGCATCACTTTGTAATCCGATGATTTGAACTGCATCTTCATTTGAAAAGGCACTTAAACCAACACCAAGACGATTCCCCGCCAAATTCTTCACCAAGATAGAATCACCACGCTCAAAACGACCTTCAACACCGGTCATACCAGCAGGAAGAAGGCTTTTACCCGACGCCAAAGCCTTAACCGCCCCATCATCCACCGTAACACTGCCTAAAGGCGTTAGGCTACCGGCAATCCATTTTTTACGTGCAGCACGTGGCTTAACCGCGGATAAAAACCATGTGCAAATTCCACCATCTAAAATGGCAGCAACAGGGTTAAGTTTCGCACCTTGTGAAATCACCATGGAACAACCGCCTTGCACAGCAAGTTTAGCGGCAAGCAGTTTAGTCACCATGCCACCAGTCGAAATACCTGTTGGGGCCTCTCCCGCCATGGCATCAATTTCTGGTGTTATTTGCTGCACAATAGGAATATGCTGCGCTGCAGCATTGTTGCGTGGATCTGCCGTATAAAGACCATCAATATCACTTAATAATACCAATGCATCTGCACTTACCATTGTGGAAACACGCGCGGCTAAACGGTCATTATCACCATATCGAATTTCTTCAGTGGCGACCGTATCATTCTCATTTATGATCGGCACTACATTCAAGTTCAACAGTTGGAAAATAGTTGCGCGGGCATTCAAATGACGGCGACGCTCCTCTGTATCAGAAGGCGTTAAAAGAATTTGTGCGACTGTAATATCATGGCGCTTCAAAGCTTCTTGATAAGCGTGGGCCAATTGAATTTGTCCCGTCGCTGCACTTGCCTGTTTCTCTTCCAATTTTAAGGATGGGCTTTTTAATCCAAGGTGACGGCGCCCCACAGCAATCGATCCAGAGGATACCACCAAAACCTGTTTTCCAGATTTATGTAGGCGTGAAATATCATCCGCCAAAGCATTAAGCCATTCTTGACGAATACGCCCCTCTTCATCAACGAGAAGGGCCGAGCCGATTTTGACAACGACACGCTTTGCGTTATTGAGATCGAAAGACATCGTCCCCAACCTTATCTGCTAAACAGGTGACCAAGGCTTATCAGCATCATAGACTTCGCCTTTTTCCTCTGCACGAGAAATAGCAATAGCCTCATCCACTTCCGCCTTACGGAATTTCTTCACTTCAGTATATAGAACACGTAATACTTTTGGTACACCCTCACCAGAAACACCTGAAAGGGCAAAAATAGGGCTGTCCGTTACCGTACGAAGTTCTTCAATCATTTCATCGATTATTTCAGGAATCAACGCATCTGACTTATTTATACCAATCACTTCTGGCTTCTCTGCAAGACCATTACCGTAAGCATCCAATTCTGCACGAACAGTTTTATAGGCCTCTACAACATTTTCTTTCGATCCATCAATCAAATGCAGCAATATACGCGTGCGTTCGATATGACCTAGGAAACGTGTTCCAATCCCTTTACCTTCATGTGCGCCTTCGATAAGGCCCGGAATATCGGCAATCACAAATTCGCTTCCATCACTTAGAACAACGCCTAAATTAGGATGGATCGTTGTGAATTCATAATCAGCAATTTTTGGTGTCGCATTGGTCGTTGCCGCCAAGAAAGTTGACTTACCCGCATTTGGCAATCCAACAAGTCCCGCATCCGCAATCAATTTAAGGCGCAACCAAACCCAAAGTTCTTGTCCAGGCCAACC
>CBFCZA010000187.1:0-6178 GCA_965602285.1 uncultured Curvivirga sp.
GAGGCTTTTATTCAGGAGATTGGCAAATTCGCGGGTCTGATTCTTGGCATCAAAAAATGATGTCGGATCAGGGACAGTCGGGCCACTGGCGATGGAACTTAAATCATCCCCAATCACATCCGATAGAATAAATGTTAAAAGCTTTGCGGGCTGGGACAATAAGGCAAGACCACCGCCTTTGAGCGCAGAAAGATGTTTGCGCACCGTATTTATTGCAACGATATCCGCCCCTGATGCCAGCAGTAAATCTGTGACCTTAACCTTATCTGCCAGTGTTAATCCATTTCTAGGGGCAGGCAACATCGCAGAAGCACCACCACTTACACATAAAAGAATATGAGCATCCGGTCCCGCTGTCGTGATAAGTTTCATCAGTTTTTTTGTGGCATAGCCCCCCGCATCATCAGGTAACGGATGCCCCGCTGGAAGGGTTTCAATACCTTCAATCTCTCTTATATTTTCTCTATTCGTAATCACCAAACCGCCATCACGTATGACAGACTTGGGTAAAATAGATAAGACACCTTCCATTAAAGGAATCGCTGCCTTCCCAATAGCAATAGGAAGAATTGATTTTTCATCCACAGACGCAATATCAATATGTTCCGGTAAATAATGTTCAATTGCGGCCTTGGGATCAGCAGCAGCTATCCCAGCATCAAAAGCAGAAAGGGCAAGTTGGCGATAATATTCAGTATCAAAATTAGGCATATTGAGCCAACTCCCCCTTATTATTTATTAATCTGCAATCACGTCTTGGCGTTGCGTGCCTAGACCTTCAACACCTAATTCCAAAACATCACCGGCTTTCATGAAACGCTGTGGTTTCATACCCATTCCCACACCGGGAGGGGTTCCTGTTGCAATCACGTCACCCGGCTCTAACGTCATGAATTGACTTAAATAAGAAACAACATGTTTAACGCCATAGACCATAGTAGATGTGCTGCCATCTTGTACTTTTTTACCATTTAAGCTTAACCAAAGGTTTTTGTCTTGTGGGTCACCAAATTCTTCCTTGGTAACCATCCAAGGGCCCATTGGGCAGAAATTATCAGCAGATTTACCTTTCACCCATTGACCAACACGTTCAATTTGAAAGGCACGTTCAGACACATCATTCACGACACAGAAACCAGCCACATGATCCATGGAGTTTGCTTCGTCTATATATTTTCCACCTTTGCCAATAACGATGGCAAGTTCTACTTCCCAATCTGTTTTTTCTGAACCACGCGGAATGATTACCGGATCATTCGGCCCACAAATAGAAGACGTTGCCTTCATGAAAACAATAGGTTCAGACGGAACATCCATACCTGTTTCAGCCGCATGATCAGAATAATTCAAACCAATACCAATGACTTTTCCAACCTGACCAACACAAGGACCGATGCGTGGGTTACCTTCGACAAGTGGTAAAGTTTTTTCATCAACCCCATCAAGGCAAGAAAGATCAGCAAGAACATCGCCAGCAATATCCGAAATTTTGCCTGACAAATCCCGTAAGTTACCATCACTATCAACCAAAGCTGGCTTCTCTGATCCTTTTTCACCATATCTAGCTAGTTTCATTTAATTTCTCCCAATGTCATATGAAATTCTAATTGATAGGTTTAAACCATTTCGTCCTTCACATTAACAGCAAATTTTTCAAAACACTCTGTACATAACAAGCATTATTCAAGTTTTGATGAATTTCTTTCAGTCTTCACTATTATTTTACAGAAGTTTCACTTGACGTTTACGTTAACGTAAAGCAAGATCCGAAAAATATCATTCATATCATGCTACAAATGCTATAATCTCTAGCGCAATATGATGAACCATAAATGACATATATACTCACCCGATATCTGAATTGATAAGGAAATAACCATGGCTAACATCAGCGATCCAATTGTAATCGTAGGCGCAAAACGCACCCCAATGGGCGGCATGCAAGGCGAACTTTCTGATGCAACATCACCGGAACTTGGGGGTGCTGCGATCAAGGCGGCCCTTGAAGATGGTGACATAGATGCCAACCTTGTCGATGAATTACATATGGGTTGCGTTTTACCAGCTGGCCTTGGGCAAGCCCCAGCGCGCCAAGCAGGATTCGCCGCAGGATTAAGCAAAGACGTCCCCGCAAACACATTGAACAAAATGTGTGGATCAGGCATGCGTACCGTGATGATGGCTTATGATCAATTACTTGCGGACAATGGTGAAGTGGTTGTAGCTGGCGGTATGGAAAGCATGACCAACGCCCCATATCTTCTACCGCAAATGCGCGATGGTGCCAGATTAGGCCATTCTGCAGCTGCAGATCACATGTTCCTTGATGGCCTAGAAGATGCCTATGAAAAAGGCCGCCTAATGGGCAGTTTTGCAGAAGAATGTGCCGATGAATATCAATTCACCCGTGAACAACAAGACGAATATGCACTTCGATCCTTAAGCAATGCCTTAGCAGCACAACAAGGTGATAAATTCTCAAACGAGATCACACCTGTAACTATAAAAACCCGCAAAGGCGAAACTGTCATATCCGAAGATGAACAGCCCGGTAATGCACGCCCTGAAAAAATTCCGAAGCTTAAACCTGCATTCCGTAAAGATGGCACAATAACAGCTGCAAATGCATCTTCTATTTCAGATGGTGCGGCAGCCCTCGTCTTAATGCGTGAATCTGTTGCCAAAAAACATGGGCTGAAAATTCGTGCAAAAATCCTCGGTCATGGATCCCACGCACAAGAACCAGGCCGATTTGCAACAGCCCCAGTTCCTGCAGCAAAGAAATTAATGGAACGTATTGGCTGGACGAAAGCAGATGTTGACCTATGGGAAGTGAATGAAGCGTTTGCTGTCGTACCCATGGCATTTATGAACGAGTTTGGTATCAGCCGCGATGTAATCAACATTCATGGTGGCGCTTGTGCTTTGGGTCATCCCATTGGGGCCTCTGGTGCGCGCATCCTTGTGACGTTATTAAACGCCCTAGAAGTTGAAGATAAAAAACGCGGTGTTGCAGCCATTTGTATCGGTGGCGGCGAAGGTACTGCCGTTGCAATTGAACGTCCATAAAAGCCGTATGAGGAGAGTGAAATGCTAACCGAAGAACAACAACTTATTCAGGACATGGCCCGCAATTTTGCCAATGACGTTCTAAAACCCGGTGCATTAGCACGCGAAGAAAACCATGAGATTGAGGCAAGCGTTCGGCAACAGCTGGCAGAACTGGGCTTTCTTGGAATGACCATTGCCCCTGAATGGGATGGTGCAGGATTAGATTATGTATCTTACGCCATCGCCCTTATGGAAATCGCTGCGGGAGATGGCTCCGTATCTACGATGGTATCCGTTCATAGTGCCCCTTTCCTAGCCATATTAGATCGCTTTGCCAGTGAAGAACAAAAAGACAAATGGATGAAGCCTGCTGCACGCGGTGAATTTATTGGATGTTTTGCCCTAACAGAAGCACATGCAGGTTCAGATGCATCTGCGTTGCGGACAAAAGCGGACAAAACTGATAGCGGCTATATTTTAAATGGCTCAAAACAATTTATTTCATCTGCCCGTATTGGTGGCGCAACGATCGTTTTTGCCGTTAATGATCCTGCTGCTGGAAAGCGTGGATTATCTGCATTTTATGTAGAGAATGACAGCAAAGGTTTCATTGTTTCTAAGCCTGAAGAAAAGCTTGGACAAATGGCCTCTGACACCTGTGCGCTTGTATTTGAAGATATGTTTGTACCTGAAGAGAATCTTATTGGACAAGAAGGCCAAGGATACTCTATTGCCTTAAGTAGTTTAGAAACAGGCCGTATCGGTATTGCCTCGCAATCTATCGGCATGGCCCAAGCCGCCTTTGATTATGCCCTCGCCTATTCAAGGGAACGCACAAGTTTTGGCAAACCAATATTTGAACATCAAGCCGTTCAATTCCGCCTTGCAGATGCAGAAACAAAGATAGAGGCAGCCCGTCAATTAACCCTTCATGCTGCACGTATGAAAGATGCAGGCGTTCCATGCTTGCGTGAAGCTGCCATGGCAAAACTTTTTGCCTCAGAAATAGCTGAAGAAGTATGCTCTGCAGCTATCCAAACATTGGGCGGTTATGGATATTTAAAAGAGTTCCCAGTAGAAAAAATTTATCGCGATGTCCGTATCTGCCAAATTTATGAGGGCACTTCAGACATTCAAAAAATCATCATTGCCCGTCAAATGGATTGATTTCCAAATCATAAGAAAACACAATTTACCCTGTTCAATGTTGAACAAAAACCTCTGGCGTTGAAGATTATCTTCAACGCCCTTTCTTTTACCCCCTTGAAAAAAACGTTCACGACCGTTATTATACGTACTAATATTCTTCTTAAGGCGAAACATTGTGCTTTTTAATAACAGAGCGTTTACTTCTCTCTTCCAAGCCCACTTTTTAAGTATTTTTTTCTCACCAAAAATAATACAATTTATTGTGATGGTATTCAGCTTTTCAGCATTAGGTGTTTTCGTAAAAACACCTGCCCTAGCAAGCGAAACAATCCAAATCAGCATTGACAGTAACTACCCCCCTTATATGTATGAAGAACAAGGAAAAGAAAAAGGGCTTTATAGTATATTGCTGGTTGAAATCTTCAAACGCATGGACATGGATATGGATTTATCACCATTGCCATGGAAACGTGCAATTCGAGAGATTGACGGTAAAAAATCAGGTTTAGGGGGGCTGTATGTTAATAAGGAACGCCTAAAAAAATATGACTTTACCGATCCCATCTATTGGGAAACACTGGTTGTTTACGCACCATCAAGCAAATCATTTCCTTTTAATACCTTAAAAGATTTAAAAGGAAAAACCGTAGCCCTGAATAGCACATGGAGTTATGGCGATAAAATTGACACTGCACGAAAAAACAATCTATTTAATGTCTTTGAGGCACAAACAAACGCTCAAAGCTTGAGAATGCTTGCCGCAAATAGAATTGATGCTGCGATCATAGATAATCTTTCATCCAATATTATCATTCAAGCAAGTGCGCTTACTAAAAAAGTAATCCAACTTCCTAAGCCCATTCCCATAAATGGGGCCTATCTAGCCTTTCATAAAGGTGCAAAAAGAATTGATCTCATTAAAAAGTTCAACCAAACATTATCCGCAATGAAAAAAGACAGCAGTTACCGAAATATCATCAATCATTTTATTCAGGTCAGTAACTAATATTACAACGTTTACAAAGCTTTAATCAGTCAGATTGACCTTATTAGGCATCCTTACTTTTTAAATATGCATCACATAATTCGATAAGCCTTGCCCGACCAAAACTTGGATCATGCCCTGCATGTACTATTTCAACAGGTAATTCTTTCAAGCGATGCATGGTTTTTATATAATTTTCCACATCCGCATCACTGCCGCCGTCCAATAATGGCCCATCATAAATCGTATCCCCGGAAAACAACGTTCCTGTGCCTTTCTCCCAAAGACCAATGCTTCCTGGTGAATGCCCAGGAAAATGCAGAACTTCGAATTGACGGTTACCTAAATCGATGATGTCCCCTTCATCTACAATACGGGTAGGCTCCTTTGGCTGGACGCAATAATGATCTGGATTATAACCTTCATAAGGTAATTTATCTAAAAGCACGCGATCCTCTACTTTATACCCAGCCCCCTCTAAGAACTCTTTCCAATCTCGACCATGAATGCTTGCCTCTTCTGGTTTCCTAAGGAGGTCAGCCTCTAAGGAATGAACCGTGCATTTCTCAAATTCATGATGCCCCCCGACATGATCCAAATGGGTATGACTTGCAACCACCTCCACAGGCTTGTCGATTAGATGACGGGTGGCATCATGCAAACTTCCAAGCCCTAATCCCGTATCAACCATCATGTCTTGCTCATCACCACGAACATGCCAAATATTACACCGCAAAAGAGGATCCACATAAACTTCCCATAAAAGCGTAATATCATCATTAATTTTACGTGTTTCAAACCACTTATCAGCAATTTCTATTGTCATGGAAAGGTCCTATCATCATGAATATTCGTTCATATCTTCACATACTGTGATGAATAACTCTCTTGGTGACAAGGAAATCTTTTGCAAGGTAACATCACCTCAATATTCCTTAACAAAACGAGTAGCCCAAATGAATGATAATGCCCCTAATTATATTTTCAAACCTT
>CBFCZA010000188.1:0-6166 GCA_965602285.1 uncultured Curvivirga sp.
ATCACATCGCAACCACTGGAGAATGGTTTTGCACCTTGGTCTTTGATAGGATCGTCCCAAGGGAGTAGTCTATCAAACGCAATGCCAAAGGTAATTTCAGACCAATCTGGCGCAAAAACTAATAATACCAATGGGCTTACAGCAACGACAGCCAATAACCCATCTGTAGCACCGACAGAAGAAGTTGACGAAGGTTTAACCTTTGGCGATTTTCTCGATGTGATCAATCCCTTGCAACATATTCCTGTTGTTTCAACAATTTATCGTGAAATCACCGGTGATGAAATTGGATCTACAGCCCGAATAGCAGGTGGTACCCTTTTTGGTGGTGCCATCGGTTTTGCTGCAGGTGTTATAAATTCAATCGTTGATGAAAATAGCGGTAAAGATGTTGGAGAGCATTTCATAGCTGCATTTAATAATGAAGATGAGACAAAAACAGCTGCCAATCCATCTTCTGTTGCAACAGCGACACCCATACCACAAGTCCAAACAACATTGGGTCAAATTTTTCATAGTCAGGTTGCCCAAAATCAACCCACTTTGACTTCTGTTACATCTAATGCAGCCTTTGCTTCTGATATGCCTGCTGGTCCTGCCTTCACGAAATTAGCAGCGCTAAATATGGCTAATGGATTGCCACAAAATACTCAAATGGCTTCTGCTTCTCAAGTTGCACCGTTAACAGGATCTATTGCCGATAAATTACAAGGCATTCCAAATTCCGCTGGTGCATTGCCATTTAGCCACATGCCAGGAGCAGTTGCAGCGCAAGAAACAGGTCCAAAAACTGTAAATACAGCTTCAGCCGCTCAAGAAGTGCAAAATAATGCAACTTCTTTTCTTACAGAGCAAACAGTGCCGAAAAAATTTAAACTTTCAAATGATGTCCGCCAACAACTAGATCGCATAAATCGTATCACAGAAGAACGTTCACTGTTATCATTGCAGGAACAAGCGCCCGCTGTAACGAAGGCCGCGACGACAGCAGCCGCACCTGTTTCAATTCTGCCTGCCGAGGTTAAAAAACCAATCATCAACCCAGTCGCAACATCACAAGTAGCATCATATCAACAGGCTGCTGCAATTCCTAAAGCAGCGTCACAACCTTTAGAAATTTCAAAAGCAATGATGGGTGCGTTAGAAAAATATGATGCACTTTTAAACGGTACGGCCGCTAATTAATGAATTTCATCGCTTCACCACGGGGTTTTTATATACCTAGCCTAGATATTTCTTTGAAATGTGCACTAGGGAAAGACGGGTTGACCTTTCAGAAAATAGAAGGCGATGGGGCCAGTCCAATTGGTATTTGGAAAATTCTAAGAGTTTTATATCGTAAAGATAAAGGCACTAAACCGAAATGTGCCTTTCCTATTTCTGAAATCACCAAATCTGATGGTTGGTGTGATGAAGGTGAACATTTTTCTTACAATCAACAAGTGACCTTACCATTTGATGGCTCTCATGAATGCCTTTGGCGTGATGATGATGTCTATGATATCATTGTGATTTTAAATCATAATACGACCCCCACTATTGCCAATGGGGGAAGTGCTATTTTCATGCATATCGCACGGAAAAACTACAGCCCGACAGAAGGCTGCGTCGCCTTAAATCGTCAAGATTTAGAACGGGTATTACAAGAAGCCAAACTGGGTGATGCGATAGAGTTTTCGCTTTAACCTATTTGGAATAATCCCGAGCGCCAAAGATAGCTGAACCTACACGCACAAAAGTTGCCCCCATCCCAATAGCAGCCGCATAATCACTGCTCATGCCCATACTAAGTTCTTTCAATCCATTACGGTCCGCTATTTTTTTCAAATAGGCAAAATGTAAGGCTGCTTCTTCATCAACTGGTGGGATGCACATCAATCCTATAATAGGTAACTTTAATTCTTCAATGCAAGTTTTGATAAATGCGTCAGCTTCTTCTGGTAAAACACCTGCTTTTTGATCTTCGCTACCTGTATTCACCTGAATGAAACATTTAATTTTCTTGTCAGATATTTCCAGTTCCTTGGCCAAGGATTTCGCTAATTTCAAACGATCTATGGTTTGAAAAACATCGAATATCTCTAAGGCTTGCTTTACTTTATTAGTTTGTAAGGGGCCGATAAGATGCAGTTCTATATCTGAATATTCTTCTCTTAATTCAGGCCATTTTCCCGCCGCTTCTTGAACTCTATTTTCCCCAAAAACACGTTGCCCCGCATCTAATGCCTCGCGCATTACATTTGCATCATAGGTTTTACCAACCGCAACAAGTGTTACATTTTCATCTTTTCTAGGGGCTTCTTGCAAAGCCTTAGACATAATGGCTTTAACTTCTTTTAGATGTTCAACAATCATTGTGCCCTCGTATAGCAAAGATTAAATAATTTCCTATGAATATCCTCAGTGATTATATGGAACAAGGTTTTAATGATCATCAACATTAAAAATATGAAATTGACCTGTAACAATGACAAAGAATAGTTTTCATTCCAATAGAGACATAGTATCACCTAATTATATAATGTTACTCTATATGATTCATAAATTAGAGAAATTATGTTGGAACGAGAGAGAAAAGCTATGAGTAAGAAATCAAAAATCAAAAACACACTTGCTGCAAAACACCCAACAGAGTGGACTTTTGCGGATATCATAGCCCCCATAACCACCGAAGAATTTTTTCGTGACTATTTTGGTAAAAAGTTCCTTCATATTCCTGGCGCTGCGGATAAATTTAAAAACGTCATGACTTGGGATATATTGACCGATCTTTTAAATATGAGCTCTATTTGGTCTTCAAGCTCTCTTATGCTTTCTAAGGATCGTAATTTAGTAACGCCTGAAGAATATTGTGTTCCTGATGTTGATCGTTCAGGAAATAACATCATGCTACCCAAAACAGACTTGGTCATGGAAAAGCTTCATGAAGGTGCTACGCTTGTTTGTAATGATTTAGATGCCTTAAACCCTGGTTTGCGTGGCATCGCTGGTGCATTGGAAAAAGCATTCAACGGAAAATCACAAGCCAATCTTTATTGTTCATCACGCCAACGCCAAGCGTTTCAAACCCATTTTGATACGCATGATGTTTTTGCCATGCATATGGAGGGCGAAAAAGTTTGGCGGGTATTTAGCGGTCTTGAAGATCATCCCATTAGACATCCTGCAAGCATGAAAACAGAAGTTAAGCAAATGCAAGATCGCGGGGAAACATATGACGAAATCGCGTTAAAACCGGGTGATTTTTTATATTTACCACGCGGCCTATACCATGATGCGCTTTCTTCTACAGAAGGCTGTATTCACATTGCATTTGGTGTAACAGGCTATATCGGTATGGATGTTCTTTCTACAATGGGTGCAGCCCTTGTTCATAACAGTAAAATCAGAGAAAATTTACCCAGATTATCTGAAGGTAGGGCTGCAATAAAAGCCCACATAACAAAAATCGCTGAAGAAATTACAAAGACAATCACCAGCGATAACTTCATAAATGCAACAATGAACCATATGGAAAATTTCCATTTTGAACGTGGTGGGTTTGACTTACCCTTAAAAGCCGAAGAGATCCATTATCAAACCACTTCTGATAATTTTAGTGTTGCTTTCATTAATGGCCATAGCGTCCTAAAAAATGATAAACAAGGCATCCCTATACCGCCTCATTTGGTGGCAGAAATCACTTGGATTGTTCATACTACAAAGTTCAATCGCAATGATTTCACTGAATATTTTCACAATCTTGGCATAGAAGTCCTTGATAAAATGTTGACTGATCTACAAAATATGAAAGTTATCAAACAGCTTTAATATTTGATACGATTATTTTGAACTCTCTATGGCATAGTCTGTCTTAGCATAGGCCCGCCTTGCTTCTTGCGCGGGCTATGTTTATTTTAATCCATCAAATAAATAGCCCACCAAGGAATGCCCATGTCTGCCCTTACTGCTCAAGCCCAAAAAATCCTTATGAAGGCCTATAACCTGCGTAATGAAGGCAAAGTTGAAGCATCGTTAAAACAAGCAAAATCTGTTGCCAAGAAGCACGGCGATAATTTGCATGTGGTTTATTTGTTGGGCTCACTTTATTTGGAAAAAAGGGATTATAAAAAGGCAGAAATCTTTTTTAAGAAGGGTATAGCCCTTGATCCAAAAGGTCATATGAACCAAGGGGGGCTAGGGTCAACATATTATCGTATGGGAAATTTAGAAGAGGCACATCCACTTCTTGAAACCGCTCTTCAAAAGGCACCTGAAGAATATTCGCATATGTTAAATCTTGCTAATGTTTCTTTAGCCCTTGGAAAAATTGATGCTGCTGAAAATCTATTCCAAAAGCTTTTCGTTAAAACGCCAGGTGACGTAGATATCGCCCGTGATTTATCTGAAATTTACATAAAACAAGAAGAATATGAAACTGCAAAAAAAGTCCTTGTTATTAATTTAGAAAAAAACCCAGATAACATAGATGCGCTTTCTCATTTGGCCGGCTTCTATGAAAGTAGATCCTTAATAAATGAAACCAAAAATATAATAGATCGCATTTTAAAACTGGATCCTAAAAATATTCCCGCCTATTACTCGCTCATAAATATTGCCTCACAAGAAGGTGACACAAACAATACGATAGAATATTTAAAATTCATTATTAATAATAGTGATGAAATATTAAATCCCCTTGCTGTTTCTCTTAAAATGAAACGGGCAGAAGATGTATTTGGCGATCAATTTGATGCTGCTAAAGAAAAAATTCTTGCGCTTATTAATAAACCTGAAGAACTTGCATTAATTGATACATCAAATCTTTTCAATTTAAGCTTTATTTACGAGCATTTTGGTCTTTTTGAAGATGCATTTACCATTTTAGAAATGGCAAATGAAAAAAAGAAAAAAACCAATGCCTTTTATGATATGGAATTTGATCAAGAACATTTCACTAAATATATTGATAAAATAAAGAATTATCAAAGCTGGCCAGACGTTTTATCCGCAAATGACTGCGATGATGATCGCATGGTATTTATTCTTGCGATGCCCAGAAGTGGTACAACATTACTAGAGCAAATTTTAGCGGCCCATCCTCTATCGGATGGAATTGGTGAATCTATTAATATAGACCGTCTAAAAAGAATGCTGGCAAAGAAAATAGTGCGTTTTCCACCCGAAATTAACTGGCCGGAACAATTTCTTGCAACGTCTCCAGAAGAGAGAATTGATCTCACAAACCAATTTATTGAAGGCGTAAACAGCAGCCTTACAAATAAGGGCGCAAAAAGAATTGTTGAAAAATCAATTGGAAACTTCCTCTATGTCGGCTTACTTGCTGCTATTTTTCCAAATGCCCATTTTATCCATTGCCGTAGAAACCGTGCTGCAAGCGGCCTGTCCATCTATCAACAAGATTTTAGTAACCAATTCTTATTTGATAGCGACCTAGATGATATCAACTTTATGTTTGATATCATTGAAGAAATAATGTCTTTCTGGAAAGAATTACTTGGGGATCGCATTATAACTGTCGATTATGAAGATCTGGTTAAAAACCCTGAGGAAGAAGCACGTGCAGTGATTTCTCATATTGGTCTAGAGTGGGACCCCGCTTGTTTAGAGTTTTATAAACAAAAACGCGTTATAAAAACGGCAAGTCTTCATCAAGCTAGAAACGCGGTTTATTCTTCTTCAGCTGACAGATACCTAAATTACAAAGACCATCTTGGGGCTTTACTTAAATAGGCACCTGATTTTGTTACAATATATTTCAATTCTGTGCCTGTTGCATAATTGCTACAAAGCTTTTTAAAACCAAATATTCGATACAAATTACATTGCTATAATTCCTATGCTGGGTTTATACAGAATACGGAAACATAAAGTTTTCTATTTAATCATGTCTGAAAAATCAGACACTTTGGAGGTATTTACAAATGCGTAAAGTTCTTTTAGCTACATCTGCATTAGTTGCAGGTTCTTTTGCTGTTTCAGCTGCTAACGCTGCTGCACCAGAAATGACAATGTTCGGTTCTATCGACATTCAGTATCAAGGTAACTCTGGTAGCACTGCTGGTACAACTGGCACAAACCAACTTGGTAACCTAACATTCATGAACAGCATGCATTTCGACGTGAACGCTGAAGCAGACAACGGTCTTGCTTACGGTGGTCGTGT
>CBFCZA010000189.1:0-6151 GCA_965602285.1 uncultured Curvivirga sp.
AGTTATCATTCGGGCCAATGTGACGACCAACAAAGTCGTCCCATTTCTCCAACTCACTCAGACTTGGGCGGGTATCGCTCATATTCATTTTCCCTACTTCTAGGTGGTTTCTTATAAAAGCGGACCACCAAATTTAGTATAGTTATTGACCAATATATTCTTTTTAAGATGAATATTTATGGTAGAAATTAATGGATTACTCAGCTTCAATAGCGAAGTTTTTGTAATCTTCAGCGCTCATCAACTCTTCTAATTCTTCTTCGTTAGCTAATTTAACTTTAAAGAACCATGCATCACTTTCGGCGGCTTCGTTTACAAGGCCGGGGTTGCCTTCAAGGTCTTCGTTGATTTCGACAACTTCACCAGATACAGGGGCGTAAATTTCGCTTGCTGCTTTTACAGATTCAACAACGCCTGTTTCCCCGCCTTGTGACATATTGTCGCCTACTTCTGGTAATTCAACAAATACGACGTCGCCTAAGGCTTTTTGGGCGAAATCAGTAATACCTATTGTTGCAATACCATCTTGGACGGATACCCATTCATGGTCTTCACTAAAACGAATTGTGCTCATAAGGTTTCTCCTTAGTGTTTTTAATAAGCTATTTAAAAAAGTTAAGTTGTTAGGATGAAATTATTTAACCACGGTAATAACGCTGTTCAACGAATGGCATTTTCGCCACTTTGGCTGGAACAGATTTATTACGAATGATCAGTTGAATATCGGTGTCTGCTTTCGCATGGTCAATGGTGACATATCCCATGGCGACGGGCCCTTCGGCACTTGGGCCGAAACCACCACTGGTGATTTTCCCAATTTCATTGCCTTCCATATCAGCAATGACAGTGCCTTCGCGTGCAGGTGCGCGCCCTGAAGGTTGGATGCCAACGCGTTTACGCGTCACGCCATTTGCGATTTGGTTTAAGATCACATCAGCCCCGGGAAAACCACCTTCTGCGGAACCACCAGCGCGGCGCGATTTGCCAATAGACCAAAGTAATGCTGCTTCAATAGGGCTGGTCGTTGTATCAATATCATGACCATAAAGGCATAAGCCGCATTCTAAACGAAGACTGTCACGGGCGCCAAGGCCAATGGCCTCGACTTCGGGCTGATCTAATAAGGCCCGCGCAAGCGCATCAGCCTTATCATTGGGAACAGAAATTTCATATCCATCTTCGCCACTATATCCAGAACGACTGATATAAATAGTACTGCCTTCAAAAGATATTTCGCTTTGGGTCATGAAGGGTTGGGTCAATAACTCATCCCCAAGGACGCGCGCGGTTGCTTTTGCAGCGGCTGGTCCTTGAATAGCAAGTAATGCATGATCATCCATACGAACAACTTTTGCTTTTCCGGCTAGCTTTTCTTCCATGAGGGCAAAGTCTTGTTCTTTGCAGGCGGCGTTCACGACTAAATACAGACGGTCTGCATTGTTGGGGTTAATGGGGTTTGTAACCATTAAATCATCCAAGATAGTGCCATCTGCTTGTAAAAACTGTGTGTAACGTTGTTGTCCAGCATTCAGACTTGTAAGGTCTGCGGGACATAGGCTTTGTAATGCTTCGGCGGCATTTTCACCAACCAACCAACATTGTCCCATATGGGATACATCAAAAAGGCCTGCCTTCTCGCGGGTTTGGAGATGTTCTTTTAGGACACCCAAAGGATATTGTACGGGCATTTCATAGCCAGCAAATGGAACGATTTTCGCGCCAAGCTCTACGTGTAAATCATAAAGCGGTGTACGTAATAAATCAGATGTAGATGAAGAATCCATAAAAGGGTCTCCGACGTTCAAAGGTTTACATACTGTTCCGATCATTCGAAACAGATAAACCCCTTCTGTCATCGGAGCCTGAGAGTGTGACCGCAGGTGACAGATCAATCTTATCACCTTTGGCTTACCCCTTCGGCGGAATAGATTTGCATCCATTCACTTTCCAGAAGGCCCTCTGTATGCGATCCTTTTGCCTGAGAGATTCCGGGGTGGTTGCTCCTTCGGCGCTGACTGTCTTAAAGAATTTTTAAGGTTGTCAGTCTCTCCCACATACTTCGCTGGGCTGTCGCATATAAGCCGTAATTTGACGTATATTGTCAATAGCTTTTTATCTAATATTTGAAGATGTTTTAAATTATTTTTGTAGGCTCACTTCTATGTGTGAAAAAATAACGTTTGATCATTGAGATCGATTGTATTGTAATTCGTCTTTACTTAGACCGTAGCCCACATATAAACGGAAATCTAGGGGAGATTGTTTCTCTTCGAGAGGAATGATGACTTGGAAACGTTCAGTGTAATTAATCACAGGCTGATTGGCTGGGAAAATTAATTTCACAGGCATTTTACGTTTTTCAACGAACTTTCCAGATAGATCGGTAATACCAACAATGAGATCAAGGTTTCCAATTCCGGCTTCTAACGCCGCCCCTTGGTTGGCTTGCATATCTATCACTAAGAATAATTCGATATAGTCGCTAAAGACTTCACAGCTACCATTGGCACGGCGCAAGTTGGCTTCGAGCATAATATCGGTGATATCGCGTCCTGGACCCTCTTTGAAACGTGTGATGTGGTCAGTATCTTTAATAACTTTAACATCAGGGCAAACGACTTCGGCGCGTTTTTCCATGGAACAAGCTGCAAGAACACCCATCATACCTCCAAGAAGAAGGAGAGATTTTAAGAGTTTTTGAATTGAGCGTGGCATTATGGCAAGTCCAAATATGTTAAAGGTTAGCTTATGTATCAATAGATTTCCCTTATGGTCAAGCCTTGGGTTCTAGATCCATTTTATTTAATTTCGCATGCGCCCCATCACAAAGGGGCGGGTGTTCCGTTATCTTGCAGCCACAGAAAAATACATGACGTGATTTTGTAGCTAAATAATCAATAGGGGTGAAATCACTACTCGCATGTGATCCATCACAAAAAGGTTGTGAAGCAGATTGCCCACAGGCGCACCATTTATAGGTTTTTCCTTGCGCCACTTTCACTGAATATGGGGCGCCTTTTGGGCAATTGGGTGTGGGTTTTTGATATTGTTTTGGATCGGACATTTATAATTCTTTTGCAAGTTTAAAGTCATCTTATGCTATTTCATTCTAGAGAGGCATAGTGTAAAACCTGATGAGGAAATAGCCACCATAAATATGCTCAATAGAAACATTTGGAATATTGGACAAAACATGACTTCTGCTTCTCAGGATGTAAAGACGCTTCAAATTATTTTGGCCGGCCCGCGTGGATTTTGTGCGGGGGTTGATCGTGCCATATTGATTGTTGAAAAAGCGATAGAAAAATTCGGGGCCCCTGTTTATGTACGTCACGAGATTGTTCACAATAAATATGTGGTGGAATCACTTAGGAATAAAGGGGCCATCTTTGTTGAAGAATTGGACGAATGCCCTACGGATCGACCTGTTATTTTTTCTGCGCATGGCGTGCCAAAATCTGTACCATTGGAAGCAGATAAACGAAATATGATCTATGTTGATGCCACGTGCCCTTTGGTTTCCAAAGTACATCGTGAAGCAGAGAGACATTTTGACAAAGGCCATCATATTATTTTGATTGGTCATGCTGGTCACCCAGAGGTTATTGGTACCATGGGGCAGTTAGATCGGGGATCTATGACATTGGTTGAAACCATAGAAGATATTGCCGCCCTTGATTTCCCCGAAGACCAACCATTGGCATATGCGACACAAACGACTTTATCTGTAGATGAAACAAAAGATATACTTGCTGCCCTTCAGAAAAAATTTCCACAGCTTCAAGGGCCTAAAAAGGAAGATATTTGTTACGCTACAACAAACCGGCAAATGGCCATTCGTGCTGTAGCCGAAGAGGCGGATCTGGCTTTTATTATTGGAGCACCAAATTCATCTAATTCTAGACGGCTGGTTGATGTGGCGAAAGAAGCTGGCGATATTCCTGCTTACCTTATTCAACGTGCTAGTGAAATTGACTGGAACTGGTTTGGAGATGATATCAAACGTTTGGGCATTTCTGCGGGGGCGTCCGCACCAGAAATCCTTGTGGAAGAGGTGATAGAGGCCTGTCGCGAACGGTTTGATATTCAGCTTTCTCATAAGGTGACTGCGGAAGAAAATATCGAATTTAAACTGCCAAGAATGCTTGTTAAAGATTAAGATAGGGGAGAGAGAATATGGCTGTTTACACAGAAGTAACAGATGAAGATTTACGTGATTTTATGAAAAATTATGACGTAGGCGATGTGATTTCTGCAAAAGGTATTGCCGAAGGCGTGGAAAATTCCAATTACCTTCTATATACCACTCAAAAGCCTTTAATTTTGACCTTATATGAAAAGCGCGTGAACCCAAATGATCTTCCTTTCTTCCTAGGATTTATGGATCATTTAGCGGAAAAGGGAGTCAATTGCCCTCTACCTATTCATGGAAAAGATGGGAATGCATTACGGGAACTTTGTGGTCGCCCTGCGGCTATGATTAGTTTTCTAGAGGGCATGTCACCAAAGAAAATTCAACCCTTCCATTGTTTAGAATTGGGTAAGGCGCTGGCTGAATTCCATCAAGCGGGGGAAGACTATACGCTGTCTCGTGAAAACTCTTTAGCCTGTAAAGATTGGCGTCCATTATTGGAAAGCTGCATAGATCGTGCAGATGAAGTTCAAGTGGGACTTGCTACGGAATTGTTAGGGGAGCTTGATTATTTAGAAGAAAATTGGCCTAGTGATTTACCAACGGGTGTTATCCATGCAGATTTATTTCCAGATAATGTGTTCTTTAGGGAAAAGAAGCTTTCAGGTTTGATCGACTTCTATTTCGCCTGCAATGATTTGATGGCTTATGATTTAGCTATTTGTTTGAATGCATGGTGTTTTGAACGTGACGGAAGCTTTAATATTACTAAGGCTAAACAATTATTAAGTGGATATAACAAGGTTAGAAAATTAAGCGATGCTGAAATGAACGCCTTGCCAATATTGGCCCGTGGAAGTGCGATGCGCTTCTTATTAACTCGCCTTTATGATTGGTTGAATACCCCTGAAGGGGCAATGGTGAAACCAAAAAATCCACTTGAATATTACGCCTATGTGAAATTCCATCGCCATATAAAATCACCTGCTGAATATGGGTTAACCGCCTAACTATTGATAGAAATCTGGAAAATAATAAATGACTAAAACAGTTGAAATTTTCACTGATGGTGCTTGCAGTGGTAATCCCGGTCCCGGTGGTTGGGGCACTATTTTGCGATGGAATGGGCAAGAAAAAGAACTAAGTGGTGGGGAAATCGATACAACCAACAACCGCATGGAATTGATGGCGGCGATCCAAGGCTTAGAAACCCTATCTAGGCCTGTGGCTGTGACCGTGACAACGGATAGTTCTTATGTGAAAGATGGCATCACCAAATGGATCATCAATTGGAAAAAGAATGGCTGGAAAACGGCAGCTAGAAAACCAGTTAAAAACGCCGATTTATGGCAGCGCCTAGAGGCTGCTGTTGAAATGCATCAAGTCAGCTGGAAATGGGTTAAAGGGCATTCTGGTCATATTGAAAATGAACGCTGTGACGAGCTTGCCCGACAAGCAACCAATAAAGTTCTATTGGATGCAAACCGTTAAAGAACTCTTACGATGTGGAAAGAGGGGCCGCAGGATGAAGGGCAGCAACTTCTTCAGAAACAAAACGAAGGGCTGTTTCTAAAACATCAATGCCAGATTCTTTTTTATAGGCATTTTCGCTTAGGTGGCGGCGATATTTTCGCCCGCCCGGAATGCTGGCAAACATACCTAATAAATGACGTGTGATTTGGATCAGCGGTACCCCTTGGGATAACTCTTGCTCCATATACGGATACATTTGACGTAAAATATCATGGCGACTTGGAATGTCTTTGCTGTCGCCAAAAATTCTATTATCTGCTTCGACCAGCATATAGGGATTGTTATAAGCAGCCCGACCAATCATCACCCCATCCACATGATTTAGGTGTTCTGTGGTTTGGTCTAGGGTTTCAATGCCACCGTTTATGCTGACATGAAGGTCGGGAAATTCTTTTTTTAATCGATAAGCATAGTCATATTTTAACGGCGGGATGTCTCTATTCTGTTTAGGGCTTAATCCTTGAAGGATGGCAACGCGGGCATGAA